>JADZBD010000014.1 GCA_020852255.1 Bacteroidia bacterium
AAACAGCCATGATCAACTTGAAAAAATGCAGGGGTCAGTTTGCCCCGGAATCAGGGGGTCAATTTGCTCCGGATTAGAGGGGTCAGTTTGCCCCGGAATCAGGGGGTCAGTTTAAGCGGAATTTCCAATCTACACCCTAAGCGAGCTTATAATGCTTTGGTAGACACCGTAATAAAAGGCCGGAGTTTCAGGAGTGCTGTTTCCCGGTCATTCATGTAAGGATAAACTTACCCGAAATGGGCTGAAATCAAGCTATTCTGAATTGATGAGTCGAACCAAATATAAATAAACGGCTCAGGTGATCTATCGCTTCACCAGTTTCGCTACCGAGGTCTTATTATCACTGCCAATGGTTTCTACAAAATAGACCCCGCCTTGAAGGAAGGAAATATCAATAGTCGTCGGTTGGTTGGAGATATTGATAGAATGCACTTTCGCGCCCGATATGTTATAAATTTCAACGGTCCGAATACTCACAACAGAGGAATTAACCATTAACAAATCATCCGCAGGGTTGGGAAAAAGCGTAACCATTGGAAGGGAGGGTTCATTTATTCCTATGGAAGACGGGGTATATTCCCAGAAAGTACTTGTAAGACTAGGAGCGCCATCGTAACCTGTACCAATATAGCCTTTGCCATTGATTGAAAATCCAACTGTTTGAAATCGCGATGTGCCGGCAAAATTGGCTATTGGCGTCCATGTATTACTGATTTGACTCCATCGGTAAAAGTCACCGGAATATCCAATACCAATGCTATCAAGCCCAAGGCCAACATATGCATTTGTTCCAAGTGAAAACCCTGATGCTCCGAATCTTTTCATGCCCGGAAAATCTGCTTTTTGCACCCACACATCTGTAGTCGTGTCGTACTCCCAGAGGTCTTTCTTATATGGAGGGTTAGGATTAACGGTATCCATCCCGGTTGTAACATATCCTTTGCTTCCAACACTAAAACCAAAAGCCCAATATCTTGGTAAGCCATTAAAACCGGCCTTCTGTGTCCATAAATTACTAGCCGAATCATATTCCCAAAAATCCGCGCACTTTCCGTTTGTACAAGAATCCCCATATCCTGCCCCGACATATCCTTTACTTCCTACAGAAAAGGCGAATGCTATGGCTCTTGGCCCTCCATCAAAATCAGCCTTCTGGGTCCAGGTGTCTGTTCCAGGGTCGTACTCCCAAAAGTCTTTGATTCTAACCGTACAATTATATCCAAGACCAATATATCCTTTGTTGCCGATGGAAAAACCTACCGCCTCATATCTTCCAGGACTAATTAATGATGCTTTTGGCGACCATATGTTTACTGAAGGATCATACTCCCAAAAATCACTCATACAACCAGCACCGCTTTGTCCGGTTCCAATATATCCGAAATTCCCAACAGAAAATCCGACCGAATACATTCTTGCCGAACCCGCAAAGTCTGCCTTTTGGGTCCATACGCCTTGTGCAAAACACACTGAAATTTGGAGGCTGACAATAAGCCAAAAAGCCGCGGACTTCATATCCCAGAACTTTGCTACTTATTCGGAAACTACAAATTTGCCGTCAGCAATTACGATTTCATCGTAAACGTATTTATAAAAATAAATTCCCGCTTTCAGATCGCCCCTTTCAATTTCAAATTCCCCGGCATTAATATTTTCCATGCGTCCGACCTCCCGCCCCATCATATCATACGTGATGAAAGAAGCATTGCTGTAAATGGTTCCTCCATCACCGAAACGAAAAACAGCTGAACGTGAAAATGGGTTAGGATAAAGGACCGTTACGGTTGGGGTCACCGCGTTCATAACTCTTCCCCCGTCCCCCTCCGGACCTTCAGTACAGGGGCCAGTGTAGCCATACTTGATTGTGGTCGCATCGTTATACACCCCACCGCTCTCGAATGAAGTACCGGTAATATACACCTCATCCTTGGCGTAACAGCCATTATAAACAACTTCCCGGGGGTATTTGCCTGCAGGATTATCAGCATAACTCTGGCCAGAAACACGATTATAAGTGGCAAACCAATCCTGGACGCCCGTGCTAATGTTATATTGGATCGTTGTATAGTTTACGCCTCCGTTGGCTGTTGTTTCTCCCGACAATCCTGATACGAATGGCTTCCCCGTTGTCGGACTGGCTTTAACCATAAAAGCAGCATCTGGTGGATTAGGACAAATGCCTCCGGGACCGACATAAGTGGCCGTCCAGGCATTGGCGCAGCTTGAATTCAGTTTCACCGTCAACCAGTTCAGGTCACAAGTGTTAGGGACAATTATATTTGTGTACCCTGTTGCATATAATTCAAATCCGGCGCCGACTTCAACAGCGTCCAACGAGACAAATGCATCGTTCATTCCCGCCGAACCTGCATAGGTATAACTGCACTGCAACGTTCCCGAAGAGTTGTATTTCAGCACAAGGGCATCCAGGTCTCCGCCGGAATTCGTAGTAGAGCCCGCGATATAAATGTTTTCACTAGCGTCAAGATCCAGCCAGGCTCCTTCATCGTGACTATTGCCTGCGCCATTCCAGATTTTCGGCCACCCGGAAACAATTTGGCCCGTAGATGCGTTAACTTTCATAAGAAATACATCCCGGCCATTACTGGTAGAATTGGTAGTTCCGGCCACATAAACATAGGTTCCGCCTGAATTAACTTTTACAAAATGCGGTCTGTCTGCTCCGTAAGTACTATTCCACACCAAGCTCCATTGAATTGTACCAGAAGAATTATACTTCAGCAAGATAACATCATCTTGATTAGTGCCGGTAGTTCCGCAAGTATATATATTTCCTGACCCATCAATATCCATATGATAGGCTATGTCAGTGGAAGAACCGGTGTTGTTCCAGTTTTTCGCCCATTGCAAAGTTCCCGACAGGTTGTACTTCAGAAGCAAAGCATCCGTTCCATTTGTGCCATTATAATATGTTTTTCCAGCAGTATAAATTGCAATAGTACTGCCTGACCCATAAGTCCGCACGGAATACGGTATATCTGCGCCTCCTCCATTTCCATTATAACCTGCCACCCAGTTTTGGGTGCCGCTTGTTGTATAAGAAACAAGAATTGCATCCGTATTCGAGTTCAAGTTTTTGACACCAGAAACGTAAATTCTGGCATCCCCTCCATAATGAACATCTCCTCCGCTTTCATTATCGCTGTTTCCAGTATTGTAATGGTTAGCCCATAACAATGACTGGGCATCTGCATTATTTATTACCGCGAACACAGCAATGCCTGCGAAGATCAAAATCTTGATTTTGTTTTCCATGGCTACGTTGGTTATATAAAAGCTTAATAATTAAAGAAGTTCATTGGGACTTAAAATGAGATAATCTTCGGTTCTCAAATAAGCATTTCTGTATCTGCCAAACAAATATATGATTTTCTCGCACCTTTCCAATTTTGTCTTGTCAATCCCCCGCGTCCCTGTATGAGGAACAAATGGTGTTATTGCATTTGTGCTCGTGAATCAATCACTAAAAAACGAAGGGCTGGAAACTTCATTTAGTTTCCAGCCCACTTGGGCTCCCCCAAATGTAGACATTTCCAAGGAGCTTGAGGAGGATGTACGGAAAATCTATTCCCTGAGTGAGCTGATAAAGCTTTGATAAACACCGCCATAAAAAGCCAGCGTTTCAGCAGCGTTGTTTCCCGGTGATTCTCGGAAGGGTAAATTCACCCGAATTGGGCTGAAATGTGGAAGTTTTGCTAAATCGGTTAGAACCATGCAAGAATGGCGAATTTAATGGAGGATAATCTTGTGGACTTCAACCCAATCTTTTGTAATTACCTGAATTAAATAAAGTCCTTCGGGCTGATTTGAAATATCAATTTCGGTTCTCCTTTGGGAAACGTCTTTTTGGAGAATCATTTCCCCTTGCAGAGTATGGACACTGATCGTTCTAATTTTCTCATCAGCTTCAATAGAAAATGCTCCCGTTGAAGGATTGGGGAAAATGGTTGACTTTGGTTTTCCTGCCAGGAACTCGTTCATCCCATTAGGAAGTGGTCCGAATCGGGCTAAATACCTGGCCGTGTCAGTACTGCCCCCTGTGAAATTACCTCCTGCGTAAAGTTCATTATTATAAACAGCCAGGGCGTATACTTCGTCATTCCTGCCTCCGCTTACGTCTGACCATTGAGAGCCATCCCACTTCGCTATGTTATTTGCAGAAACACTTCCTGCTGCTGAAAATGCGCCTCCGGCATATAAACTGCCATTTTGTATAGTTAATGAATACACCGGACCATTTATGCCGTTTCCAAGGGTTGACCATTGAACTCCGTCCCAGACGGCTATATTGCTGGCCGAATTGCCACCTGCAGAGGTGAAAGCTCCTCCTACATATAGCTTGTTGTTGTCCCATAAAACAACCTTTACGGTGCCATTCACTCCCAATCCCAGGGAATCCCAGGTTAGTCCGTTCCATTTTGCAACATTACTTGCTCCAATCACTCCTGCAGAATCAAATCTTCCGCCAGCATAAACATTTAAAGTGTCAAGCACCTCAATCGCATAAACTGGTCCATTAGTCCCTCCCTGCATAAAATTATATCCAAAGGGGCAACGATCATAATAGGCAATATATCGCGTGCTATCTGTGTTAACGGTACCATCACAAAACACGCACCTCGCTGCAACATACATCCGCATGTCGGGATTACAGGTTAAATTGACCTTATCGAGAATCAATTCCATTGAAAATACCGTATCCATTCCAGAAAATGATTGATTATTGGCGTAGGTTGAGTTGTCAGGATCACCTCTCCAGAATCCAATATTCTGCGCGCCATATTCGGCGGGAAATAGAGTACAGTTCATTCCAGTAAATCTGCCTGCACAGGCTTCCCAAAGAAAGGAAGCACTATCATTAACCGGTTCCGGAATAGTCCACACAGAAGGGTTTTGCTGAAATGGTTGTCCGTAATAAGGCTCGCAATCCAAAAATGCAGGACTCAGAGATGTACCATTAGAAACAAGGTGTGGGGTTGTCCATGAAGGAGACCAGGAGCCTAGGTTTAACCAATCGTTGAAAGGAACACGCCGTAACGAATCAAACTCGCCTCCGATAAAAAGGCGATTGTAGAAACTATTAGTTCGTAAAGTTCTTACAGCCCCATTATCGATGAAGGTATTCCAACCGTAAGTGGTGTCGTAAACGGGTTTCCATGTTTGCTGCGAAAAACATGTTGATAACACCCCGCAATTTATCACAAGTATATAAAGCCAAGCGCTGAAAACCTTTTTCATGGCCTTCTCCCAATGATCCTGTTAATGAGCGATCACAAATTTTCCGCTGATAAAAACCTGATCCTTGCCAACAAGGCGGTAAAAGTACAAACCGGACACTAACTGACCTTTTTCTATACTAATGGCATTCGTGTTGATGTCGTTTTGGATTCTGACCAAATTACCTGCAAGATCATAAATATACAAGCAAGCTCCAGAAATCTCAATTTCTGAGCTAAGCCGTAATATCGCTACGTCATAAATCGGATTTGGGCGGAGCCCAACATCCTGATCCATATTACCAAACCTACCGCCGGGACCCAAACATGGGACACAAACTCCGCAACTATATTTAATGGTTACGTAATCCAATTCCTGGTTTGCCACATAGCTTTGACCGGCAATAAAAATCTCGTCAACGCAATACACCGCATTGTATTTTGCATTTAGCTCATACTTAAAGGCCACTTCATCTCTTCCTACAAGAACATCGCTTCCGTAATCAAAGGAAGCAGGACCCCATACCAAGCTTCCGTCGGAACCATCATAGCCAATAGTTGTGATATTTACACCTCCTGATGTTTCATGGCTTCTGCCTGATATGTAAACCCTATCAGATGAAGAGACATACTCAACTGCCCAACCCTGATCAGTTCCTGCTGCTTCGGGTGTTCCTGCCGTACCATCATAGGTAACAGGATTAGTTCCCCAACCAGACAAAAAGGCACCCGAAGATCCCAGGTACGCGGCAAGAAGATAATTTTCATTCAGCGGAGAGGAAGCCACTCTTGTGCGCCCACCTACGAGAGCTGCTCCGTCTCCGGCACCACCACCTGGACCTAGGGCAATATCCGACCACTGATCATCAAGATTATTGCTGGAATTGTATATCGCAGGGTACCCTGACCGCAAGGACCCAGAGCTATTATAACTTAAAAGCAGGGCGTCTGTTCCTTGTCCGGTTGTTGTGGTGTACCCGGCCACGTACACATTTCCACTACCATCTATCGCCATTGCTAAAGGACTATCATTCAAACTGTAAGTTGAATTATTCCAAGTGGCAGTCCAAGTGGCTGTACCAAGGCTTGGACTCAGTTTAGCTGTAAAAACATCAGTTCCTACACTGGTATTGGAAACTTGCCCCGTGACGTAAAGGGAAGTGTTATTCGAATTAATCTTTAGATCATAGGCTGAATGTCCGCCCGTTGAATTGGTACCCTGGTAGGTATACGGGGTATTATTCCAGCCCCAGGTATAATTATTCGTAGTGATTGTATCTTTAAGAACAATCAATTTGTATCCGCTTGTACTGGTATAGGTCAATCCAGCTATATATACATTCGTGGAATTGTAGACCGCAAGACTTGTCCCCATAACCCATACCCCAGTTCCTGATGCATCCTGATACCTCTTCGGATAATTACTCTGTATTACGCCGGAAGAATTGTATTTGATTAAGGCCAGGTCGGAATAATAGGTTGTGGTATTATATATCGAGGCCGCAACCCAAACGTTTCCACTGCCATCTACGGCAATGCAAAGCCCATTTTCACGACCCGCAGCGCAGCTACAGCTTCCTCCATCGTAAGTAGTAGTCCATTGAAGTGTCCCCGAGGAATTATATTTCTTGGTTTCAATCCATGAGTTCGCAGTGGAAGGATCGGAATTTGCAATTCCGGTAATGTACACATTTCCGGATGCGTCAGTGGCTACGGCATATCCCTGATCGCGATTACTTCCGGAACTGTTCCAAAGTTTTGACCATTTAGGAGTGGTGGATTGCGAAATGGAGGGGGTTGGGGCGAGGAGAAAGATCAGTATCAAAATGAAAAAGCCCGGTAAGAGTTTTATCTTCATTTAATTGCGTTTTGAAATCATTTAGTATTTATACAAGGTGATTTAAAGGTACAATAATATCATTGTTTAGGCTACAAGGTATCCCCTGCACAGTTGCCAACTTTTATCTTAGGTTCCTGAATATTCCTTGGAAAAAGCAAAGGGCTGGAAACTAACTTTAGTCTCCAGCCCACTTCGGGCTCCCCCAAATGTAGAGATTTCCAAAGAACTTGAGGTTGACGTGCGGAACATATATTCCATGCATGAGCTGATAAAGCTCTGATAAACACAGGGCTAAAGTGTGGAAATTACATGTATAAAAAATTCCATGCTCCCGCTCCATCGTCGACTCACCCAAAATGGGCTGAAATCGGGTCATTTTCAAAGACCGGTTCGAACCCGTCGGTTTGATAAACGAAATGGGCCCCTGACGCGCCCTAGAGAGCTACAGATAATACAAGTCAATCAGGTATTTGGCAATATCTTCATCGTCCCTGCCCAAAGTGGTGGTTACATTATGCGCTTTGTTATCCTTCATGGTAACCACCTTCCATTCCTTCGCATTCATCCCTTCACTTGTAGCCTCAGCTATTTTAGTTCCGTTAGGCAGAAAATATGAAATGGTGTAAATCATTTTACCGGAGCCAGCCGAACTGTTTTCCTTAAAAGTGCCGATCACCTTGCCATCCTGCTTTATCTGACCTCCCATAGTAAACAGCATAGCTTTTCGGTTGCGATCCACAGTTTGGTAGATGTCGGCTGTCGTTCCATTAGTGACCACGATTACGGTCGGGCTGTTTTGCTCCTTGCTTGTTATAACCAACCTCCAGGAGTTACGGGATAAATTACCGGAGGTAATTAAAAAATGCCTGGCTCATTTCCCCGGCATAGACCGGAATCATGTTGGCTTCGAGGGATTACAGGCCGCCCAAAATTGCATCGGCACGAATGAAAAGCGCGATGCTTTTGCCAAAGATTTTAATAGCTTATCGAAATTATGGGAAGCCCTCTCCCCGGACCCCGTTTTAAATCAATTCCAAAAGGATTATAAGTGGTTATCCCAGGTTTATACTTCAGTAAAACCGGCCTCGGATGACAATGGCCGACTTTTATGGCACGCGCTCGGAGCGCAAACGACAAAATTGATCCACGAACACATCCACGTTTCGGGTATCAATCAGGAAATGGAAGAGGTGATCCTGAACGCAGAGGTAATAGACGGGTTGATGAATAAGAAAGACCCGAAAGAAGCAGAGAGAATTTTAAAAATACTGATTAGCCGTCTGCATAAACACGGCAACCACCCGATCTTCAAAAAACTTAGCGAGCGCCTGGAGGCCGTTCGGGACAAAGCAGAAAAAGGATTGATAAATTCAATTGAATTCATCAAGGAACTTTGCCAAATAGCTAAAGAAACTCTCCGGGCCGAGAAGCAATCTGAAACAAAACAGGAGCAGAAATCGGCTAAAGCCGCATTGACTGAACTGTTCCTGGAGATGAAAACCGATAAGACCCCGGCCATTGTTGAACGGATCGTGAGCGATATTGACGAGATCGTGAAAATTGTACGCTTTGATGGCTGGCAAAATTCCGTCACCGGAGAGCGTGAGGTAAAAAAACAGCTACGGAAGACCCTTTTGAAGTATCAGCTCCACAAGGACGAGGATTTGTTTAACAAGGCCTACGGATACATAAAGGAGTATTATTAGCGTTAATGGGGTGTAAAATTCCCATTTTGAGAGGGAGTTTATAAACAAAAGAATGGTTGTAACACGGAAGAGGCTCATTTTTTTAATTGTATATATGTGATATATTTGTGGTATCATTGTTGCTTAATATCTTTAACATTACTAAAAGGAGAAAGCATTGTTTCATTCGCACAGTATAGAAAATGAAAAATTCGGTCTCTTTATCTTGTTTTTAAATCATCTGTTAGAGGGTGATAAAAAATACGAGGAGCCGGTTAATAAAGTACTTATTGAGACCCGTGCCCTGGCGAAAGGCGAGAAAGATGTTTACACGATAAATAGGGATACTTTTTCTATTGTTGTTTATCTCAGCAAGCGTGATAAGACTTTTTTTGGTAGTCTTCCTAATACAAATTCATTTGAAACTAAAGTATATAATCACGTAGTTTCCCTGCTTGATAAACAACGTCCCCTTAGTATTATTTGATGAATGTCGCCACGTCTTTTAGAATTACACTTCGCACAGCTAACTAAGGCGTGGAACAAATCAAAATACAATAATTACTCTGATAATAACAAAAAGCTTTATCACGACAGGTTAGGAGACCTTTACTATCTTCTTAAAAAGGAAGATTTTTCAAAATTCACTCCGAAGCAGATCGCTGAAAGGTATGATGTTATTAATTTAATCTTCAAGAGCCTTGAATTCCTCGACAGCAGTACGCTAAATCTGCTCCCGTTTGAAATTGTAAAATGTCTGGATTCTGCCTTAAAGGATTGGCTTCAGGGGAACGAAAAATTGATTATCGTAACCTCCCTGGTCAATGACATCAACAATTATAGCTTTGATGAATCCCTTGCCACGAATGAACAATTGTTCAAGTACATTGAGCTTCAGTATAAAGTCCAATTCGATTCTCGCCTCATCCAGATAAATTTACCTGCTACCCTTTCTCGTGATTATTTAGCAAACGTGGTTCTTTACCATGAATTAGGGCATTTTATCGATACTAAATATCAAATCTCCCGGGCCATTCACGATGAAATTTTAGAGAGACTCTTTGTAAACAGGAATATTACCCCTGCTGAAGAAAAAGACTTAGCAGACTACTTCCCCTTTCTAAAAAACTACAAGGCATTGGAGCCGTACTACTATAGTCAGGGAGAAATAGGTGTTTTATGGGTATATATTGCAGAATATTTTTGTGATCTTTTTGCTTCCCAATACATAAAAAATTGTTCGAGCCATTATCTACAATATCTAACACAAGCTTACGCGACACAACACGGCAATGCACATCCATCAACCGAAAAAAGAGTCGAACTCACGGGGAAATTTTTATCCGGGGACATAAGCAGTTTCACGTTAAATAAAATAAAAGAGGCTGTCAATAAAACAACTTCAGGGAAGAATCTATCTATAAAATTTGAAGAGAAAAAATCCGATGACTTTATCAATCTTGTTCCTATGGATGTTGATAACGATCGGCAGTTACATTACCTGTTCGTACACGGCTGGGACCTATGGCTTAATAACTGGCATTTGTTCGAACAGAAAAACAATATGAAATTTACCCTTGACAGAGAAAAGGTTTATGACATTGTAAATAGTTTGATTGAAAAATCTATTGGGAACTATGTGGTTAAGACTAATTGGGAAAAAGCGAAAGCCAATGTTTCTAAATAAAAAAGAAATAGACAAGCTCATAGAAAAAAAAGAGCTTATTATTAAACCCCTTTTGGACCCGGGCCAAGTAGGCGAAATATCCATTGACTTTCGACTCGGGTATGATTTCCTCGTTTCAATACAGGGCCGGGAACCATTCATAGATGCTTCATTAAATAACAAAGATCGTCATCCAATAAGCAGTTTTTTTCAAGAGACCAGGCGGGCCATAGGAGAAACATTTTTATTACATCCGAATCAGACGGTGCTGACAAGTAGCTTGGAGTTTATCAAAATGCCAAATGATGTTTTTGCTGTATTGAATATGAGGAGTTCATACGTCCGTCTCGGAATTACCGTTGCCACAATTGTACAGCCGGGATATTGTGGTTGCATGTCACTGGAATTAACAAATTCTAATAAAAACCCGGTTAATATGACTGTTGGGGCTCCTATAATACAAGCCCGCTTTTATCGGTTGGCCGAAAAATCTAATTACTTCAGTAAGGCCAGGAAGTACATTTGTCAGGTTCGGCCTCAGATTTCCGCAGTAAATGATGACGGTGATTTAAAAATATTACATCGTCTATGGGAAGAAAGCAATCATAAAACATCTTAGGCCTGTTACTATTGCGCCTCGCCCCTCAAGATAATTTTTGTGCGAGAATTGTTTTTCTCTCCAACTGGCATGATTAACACAAATGCATTGTAGGTGTTGTAAAAATAATGATATTGAAATGTGGTAAGTCCGTCCCCAGTCACAAGGCTAAATTGGCCTTCAGTGTGAAATTTTCTTTTCTTTAAGTAATCCTGAACAAAAGTCCACTCTATACCCAACGTTTTTTGCCAAGTGATTTCACCAAATTCGTGAGTAAAGGATGAGGATTGGAAATAATTCCGAACATCACAGCTTCCCGAAATGGTATGCTCTGGATCTTTTAGAACTAACAGGGCGCAGCGCTTAGAGGAGTATTCCACGTATCGCCTGATGGCAGCGTGTGTTGAGGACCCGAAAAACTTTGAAAGATACATTGGGGATTTTATTTCGAGTGGTAGTTTTTTCATTTCCTCCTCGAATCTATCCAGTTGAAATAATGTGGCTGAAGCAAAATAGTTCGCCTCAGCTTCAAATTCATCATGAGTATCTGGATCGATGGTACTATCATCGTCCTCCATATACTCGTAAGTTTGGCGTTGCCACGGGAGGGCTTCATGACCAACTTCGTGGAGCTGAATAAATTTTTTCCGGGGTTCCGGCTGGTTGGGATCAATATATACTACCTTTTCCCTTCTATCCAGGGCCCCGCGCCATTTGCGCAAAGCTCTTTTTAGTGCCTCAGAAGTACGCGATAGGTAATTCTTAGGAATATTTGTTATGTCCGTTTTGGTATCTACAGAGAGCTGAGAATAACGAATAATGCTTTCAACCGGGGTAGGGAATACGCCTAAAGCCTTACTTTGCTTAAGCATGTCGAATGAAACAAGCTCGATGTCCATGCGCGAAGCCTTTTTCATTTCTTCTTTTGAAAACGGATAAATTTCAAATATTCAACTAAGGCTTTTTCCTCTTCCGGAGAGAGATTTTCAGAGGAAAGCGCGTATCCCCCAAGTGAATGAGGGGCCTTATTTTTCGCAGAATTACCAGTAAAGTTCTTTGTTCCGGTTTCTACCAAGGGAGAATCAATAATTCCAGCATCCGTCAATAGGTGGCTAAAGTTAATTCCATAAAGGTTCGCAAGTCTATAAAGTACATTGGCTGAAGGTTTTTTGATTTTATCATGTTCCAGTTGGCTTAGGTATGCATTGGATATTTCTGTAACTTCTTCCACCTGCCTTAATGTAAAACCCTTGGTTTCCCTCGCACTTCGGAGTTCTTCACCCAGAGTTTTTTTTGTTTTTGCTGTCATGCTATAGTTGTTTTAATAGGTTTCCGCCACAAAGGTAACTAAAATTGCTCAAAACCACAAGCTTAGCTAAATTATTGCTAAGTAGATTTAATTTTTCTTTAAAAATGCTTGGTAGATTTAAAACAGCTTCGTACATTTGGCAAATAATTAGTATTTACCAAATCAAAAACTAAGAAAAATGAAAACAATTCAACTTTATTTGAATGGCGAGGGTTGTCCCGAGCCAAAACTGGTAGAAGTATCTGCCGAAGCTACTATTGCAGACGTAATCAATAAGTATCGCGAAGTAGCTAACCTTCATGATGCAAAGGTAGATGAAATAGAGCTTTTCTTTGAAGACGAAGAACAGCCCAAGAACAAAGGACATCATATTGAACAGGCAGGGATAAAAAAGCGACATCGAGTTCACTGTCACCGCTGCCGCAAGGTTGCTGTTACGGTAGAATATAATGGTCAGATTAAGGTCTTAAGCGTTCCCCCGTCTGCTACCGGGGCAATGATTCTTAAAAAAGCGGCAAAGGAATTTAATATCAGTGAAAAAGATGCTGCTGATTTGATCCTGAAGCTGCCCAACGGGAATGTTTTGCAGAAAACGGATCACATAGGCTCGTTCGTAGCGTCTCCTCATTGCGAAATCAAACTTTTACTAATACACAATACCCAGGTTCAAGGATGAGACCGGATTTACAGCTTTTTAATACTCATGTTGAAGAGGCCGAATTTCAAATCGGAGTGGACAATGGCATGTGGGGAATTGTGGATGACAACCCGCAACGCCCTACATGGCCATATGTCATAATTTGGGTGCAGGCAAGTCCAAAACCGAATGCGCCTAATATGTATTATTTCAGATTTGAGCTGTCAGGCTATTCAGCATCCGCGCCAACAGCTTGCCCCTGGGACATAGATGGGAATCAACGACTGCCAGATAATTTATGGCCCAAGGGGAATAAATTCGTGTCGTCTGTATTTAGGCCCAGTTGGAATCCCAACGCGCTTTATGCTCCTTGTGATCGCCTGGCAATGGGAGGACATGGAGACTGGCAGGCACGACATCCGGAATTATGGTGGCAGCCAACTTTTAAAATTGATAAGTACTTACATTTTCTCCATAGACTTTTAAATTCTGCTGATTATGTCAATTCCTAAACTGGAAATATCTCAACACCTGTGGACTAAACTTATAGGACAATTACGAACTCGTGGGAAAGGGAAGCGCGAAACCGGAGCCTTTTTGCTCGGCCCAGTCGATAAAAATGCGATCTCCTCTTTCATTTGTTATAATGATCTTGATCCACATGCCTTTGATTCGGGGATAATTATTTTCAGTGGGAACGGATATATTCCTCTATGGAAACATTGTATTGAAAACAGCCTCCGTGTTTGGGCCGATGTTCACACGCACCCTGGTGCGTGGACGGGTCAAAGTCCATCTGATAAGGCTCATCCCATGACCGCTCAGAAAGGACACATTGCATTAATAGTTCCCAACTTTGCAAAAAATAAAAAGCAACTTTTAAACGGAGTTGGCATTTATGAATATATGGGCGACCGGAAGTGGAAGACCTGGACCGCCAATCCGGGTGCGATAAAATTTATTGAACAAAAAAATGAGAAAAGAAGTAACAGAAAATAATTTTAATCGCCTTGCTATCTGCATTATGTCTAAACATAATTGTTCCTATGAGGAGGCGCTGGATACTCTTGCAGGGTTAAAATTAAACCTGGTTTGTGGTGAGGCCATAAGAACCTCTATTCCCCTTCAGGCAGCATTATTAACTGCACTTAACACCGGGAAGCGGGCATTTCTTGGAGGAATATTTGTTGTACTCCCAGAAAATATAAAATTTTTACTTCCCTGGTCAACCAGAAATACTTTGAATGAAGTAGTTGTAGGGTTGGGAGGGGAAATTAAAGAAAAAGTAGTCGAAGGGTGTTTTACGTTAACATTCGGTGCACCAGCAAACATTGACGATAATTCCTTAGAGATTGTTTGCAATGCATGGCAGGGGGGTATATTAAGTGGAGATTTGGAGCCTCAATTACAGGAAAATAATAGTATTCCGATTGGTGGCATCGCAGCAGGAGCATTAGGTGTAGGAACGGCATTTCTTAGAGTTGCTGGAGTTAATAATTCAGCCGGAGACTCCTCGGTGGGGGTTTCGTTGTGGCGACCCGATATAGATTGGCTTGATCCCCAATCCAGGGGACCGGAAGTAAAATTCTTGCCTGAAAAATACTGGCTACTTGGCTTAGGTCATTTGGGTCAAGCATATTTGTGGAATATCGCTTTCCTTCCATATGAAAATCCTTCGCAAGTATCCGTCCTTTTACAAGATTACGATAGAATGGCACATGCGAATTTGAGTGCCGGTCTTCTATGTGAACAGAAACACGATGGCCAATATAAAACAAGAGTATGCAGCGATTGGCTCGAAGACAGAGGGTTTAGGACTATAGTAACAGAAAGAAAATTTGATGTGACAACAAAACCTAATGATGGCGAACCATTAGTGGCGCTTTGCGGGTTTGATTCAGCTTCTTCCAGGGTACACCTGGAAAATGCCGGGTTTGATTTGGTTATAGAAGCAGCTCTGGGAGGAAATTTATCTTTGTTTGATAATATCATCTTGCATACTTTTCCAGATTCATTTAAATCTCCAAATGATATTTGGGGTGGAGCAGTCTCCCAAGAGCTGGAAGTAAATTCCCTTATTCTTGAAAAATTTGCACATCTCGAAAAAAAAGAATGTGGAATTATTGCTCAAACCCTTGCGAGAAAAGCAATATCAACTTCATTTGTAGGGGCCTTTGCCGGGGCACTCGTAATTGCCGAGCTTCTTCGAGGATTAAATGGTGGTATCAGGTATGATACCATTGTGGTGCATTTGAGAAGTATCGAGCATAAACAGGCAATCATCCACGATAAACAGAAATATAGTATTGAAATGAGCAGGAATGGTTTTTTACCTGCCCAGGTTCCTCTGCTGACCGATAGCGAGCGTTGAAGCTTCACAATACGAAAGATTGAGGTTAACTAATACCATTCGTTATGAACGGAACTGTACAGCTATGTAAAGCTGATGTTTGTGTAAAGGCAGACGGTGATTTCGCGAAAGTAATGTTAGCTATTCTCGGATTCATCCTCCTAATTGCTGTAGTTGCAGCAATTGCGCGTTGAGCAAGGGCCCGGGTAATGCCGGGCTTTTTTTAGTTAATGTGATCCTGGCAATCCTAATTTGTCAAAGATTATTCTCACTTGCTTGGGGTTATAAAAATATCCTATCCGTTGACCAATTTCTTTTTCGAAAGGAGCCAGCCATTTTTTCAGGGTTTTTCCGCTTATCCCGTACAGCCCGGCCACTTCCTTAACGGAATATGTTTTTACTGGGATCGCCCGCATTACTAATTCAGTCTGTTTCATAAATAATTCATTTTTTGGCGGTAAAGCTCATTTTTTGAGGACGATATCGCCAGGTATTCCGGTCCCCCCCGGTCGCCCCGGAATCTCCCCCATATTCCCCCGGAATAATCCCGCGTTCCTCCCTAATCCTCCGGATTAATTTTCAACTACTCCTTAATTCCTCCGTAATCGCTCCCCAAAGAGTCACTGATGCGTCCGGCATGGGTAAGCGATGCGATAACCATGCGATATGATGAAATGTCATGCGCTTGTGATGTGATCGGAGCATGGATAGGGTTCGATTTAAGGGCTGCCCGGTTTACTGAAGCGCTGGAATATTTGTCAGGATTATGGCAGACAGCATTTTATCAGGTTCGATAAACTTGAACTGAAGGCCCATTTATCGAACTACTGGTTTTTTCTGCGTTCGATATAGGCCCGGCCCGGTTAACTGAACAGAATGCTTGTAATGTAACTATCTGAAATGCAGAACTTGACGGTTCGATAAAAAGTTCGATAATGTCCGTTTTAGTCAATTTGAATGATTTCCGGAAAAATCACTCATTTTCGTCAAAAACTGTCTGATTTTGACTGTTTTATGCTGATTTTTGGTAAAAACATGGCTATTTTAAGCAACGGTCACTTTATTCCAACCCTATAAAATCTTCCCTACATTTTGTCATGTCAAAGTTAAATATTACCTTTAGGCATAATTTTTGAGGTGCCTATGACGGTGGATTCAACCAAGCAAAACTTGTTTTCAGAATTCGTAGGACTTATTCATTACGAAGGACTGAAGCCGCTCATTGAACGGTTAAATGAGAAGCATTTCACTAAGAAGGACTTTCAGGTGACTTATAAAACCCTGCATGTTTGGGCAAAGGAGGGCTTGCTTACGGATGACAAGGAAGACCCACGGGACTGGAAGCGGTTCAGTTTTGTAGAGTACGCATGGATGAACATTATCATTAAGCTGAAGAATTTTGGAATGTCGACAGAGAAAATTTTATTGACGAAGAAAGTGTTGGCTACTCCCTTCCCTGTGAAAGAGCTTATTGACTCATTGGATTATGCTACCGGGGAAGGAATGAAGTATTTAAATAAGCATGAACAGAAGATCATGCAGTCTTTCCCTAATGAATTATTGAAGCTCATAAAGGAAAGCAAGGACGAACCCACTCCAAAAGACATAGCCGGGCATTTTACCATGCTAACTTTTATTCTTGGTAATTACATCATCACCCGGAATAATGTTTATTTCATCATTGACAAGCGGGGTAAAGTATTTCCCTGGGCCGAGGACAAAAGAGATCAGTATATTAAACTTGGATTCGGAGCTATTTTAGAAAAGGATCATATTTCTATTTCGCTTGCCGGGTTGGTGAGGGATTATATTATGTACGAAAAGATTGAAAATGAAGAGCCAAGATTTCATGTGCTGACAGAAGAAGAACAGGAGGTGATAAAATATATAAGAGAAAAAAAACTGAGTGAATTAACCATTCGCTTTGATGGTAATAATAAAATCTCGTTGATCGAAGCAACCGAAAATCTCGACACGGTGAATGTTGAAGCGCGATACCTCGACCATATATTGAGGCACGGCTACCAGGATATATCCTATACCACCGCAGGAGGGAAGATTGTAAAGTTTCAGCGAACAACAAAGAAAAAATTCAAAGCAGCGTAAAATGGGATTGAACAAATCAACCCGGAATATACATCTGTGTGCCAACCGAAAAAAGGAAGCGCATGACAACGATGTAAAACCATGTTATCATTAGAAAAATGCAGAGAAGTATTATGCAAAAACGGAAGAACCTACACAGACGAACAAATCAAAACAATTAGAGATTTCTGCTACAAACTGGCAGAGATTGAGTACGAAGAATATTTAAACAAAATAAAAAATGAGAAAGCGGGCGATAATCTACACCAGGGTATCTACAGACGAGCAAGCTGATAGGGGCTACAGTCTGAAAGATCAGGAAGACCGACTCCAAAAATTCTGCTCTTTGAAGGGTATAGACATTGTTCTACATTTTCAAGATGATCATTCTGCAAAAACATTTGACCGGCCAGAGTTTAAAAAACTTCTTGACTTTGCAAAGAAAAACCGGGCTGATGTTGACTTGCTTTTGTTTATCAAGTGGGATAGGTTTTCCCGAAATGCCGGGGATTCCTATTACATGATAAGTCAGTTCCGTAAACTCGGCATTGAATGCCAGGCAATCGAGCAGCCATTGGATTTATCTGTTCCCGAAAACAAGATGATGCTCGCTTTTTATCTTGCGGCACCTGAAGTGGAAAATGACAGGCGTTCCATCAATACCATTAATGGAATGCGAAGAGCAATGAAGGAGGGCCGGTGGATGAATAAAGCCCCTATCGGGTATAAGAATTCGCGGGATGAAAGAGGAGGCTCAATCATTATTCCGAGTAAAGATGCTCCGCTTGTCAGGGAGGCGTTTGCTGAAATGAGTACCGGGGCTTATCTGATGGAGGAAGTGCGTAAGAAATTACTGAGGAAGGGGTTCAAGTGCTGCAAGAACAATTTCCCAAACCTCTTGAAAAATCCTGTTTATATCGGAAAGATTTTGATCCCGGCATTAAAGGATGAAGAAGCGCAGGTAGTCCAGGGAATTCATCAACCGTTAATTGATGATGATACTTTTTATACTGTTCAAAATATTCTGAACGGAAGAAAAAAATTCATCTATCACGACAAACAGCGCGAACAACTCCCCCTCCGTGGGTTCCTGTACTGTAAAAAGTGCGGCAGGAAACTTACCGGCAGTGGCTCAAAAGGGAATGGAGGTAAGTATTTCTATTATCACTGTACGAAGGGATGTAATGAGCGGTTCAAAGCCGAGGAGGCCAATGGCGTTTTCCTTGATGAATTGGCCAAGCTCCGCGCAGATGATACCGTGATTACCTTCCATTATGAGGTTTTGAAGGATGTGTTTTATTCCCGGCAGAAAGGGCAATCCAGTTCCACTATCAAGCTCAAAGAAGAAATTGCTAAGAATTCTGTAAGGGCAAATGCCGCCCAAACGCTGCTTTTAGATGGCGGTCTCGACATTATGGAGTATAAAGCCATTAAGAAGCGCTACGAGGAAGCTAATGCGGAATTACAGCGGGAATTGGCGCGAATTGAGTTGGCGGATGGCAACTTCTTGCGTTATTTGGAGTATGACACCAACCTGTTCAGGGGTATCGACCGTTACTTTGCGAAAACTAATAGTGTGAACGTAAAACAGAAGATCCTAAGTTCATTTTTTCCTTACCCTGTTACTTACGAAAACGGGGCAGTTCGAACCAAACAGTTATGCCCTACAGTGGAGGCGCTTTGCCCAAACCACGGGGCTTTCAGCGGAAATAAAAAAGGGCCGGAAACTAATTTTTGTCTCCAGCCCAATTGGGCTCCCCCTCTTGGGCTCGAACCAAGGACCCCATGATTAACAGTCATGTGCTCTAACCAGCTGAGCTAAGGAGGAATTTATTTATTCTGGTACATTAAGAAACACCTTTGCGTTAGCCGGGGTGTTTTAAAGGATTGCAAATTTAGGTATTGAAGGGGGATTTGCAAAAAAATATTTTCCATACAAGTAGTTGTATTTCAGATGAGTACTCGTGATTTCTGTATTTAAGAACACGCACTTTCTATGAAGCTTGCGAATATATACGTAAATTGGATTTAAAATCTCAGGGCTATGAAATCAAAGATCCTCCTGCTCCAACTTTTCGTGTTTGTGTCCTCCGTGGCCCAGATCAATGTAACTAACCTGGGAATGTCCGGCAATATGTTCACATCTGCATTTGGAACGAAAACCTATCTCTGGGCAGATCCAAATCTGAACACCATCGTGTATATTCATCGAGGCGGAACTCCAACAGGCGATCCCAATACGGGCTACTTGCGCTACGACATTTCCAAAGATGGAGGAGCGTCCTGGACTAGCAATGTGGGTCCGGTTTTTACCACACCACTTAATAATCATGCCGCGAGATATCCTCAATGTGTTATTTACAATCCTCCTTCAAATACTGTTCCTGATAGCGCATTTCTTGCCTATTATGCCCCTTGTGCTAATCCATCGTATTGGAATTCCCAGGTTTATGGGAGATCTCAGATCGGGGGAAACATGCTTAGCACCCAGCGTGCTGATACGTTCAATGCCGGATTTACCGGTTTTGTCCCGGAAGAATTTTTTGTCACGCAGCAAGGTATTGCCTGGCTAAGCGATCTTTCCTGTGATTCGAACAGCGGAGACTACCGTGATTCGATACTTCTTTACAAAGGAGTTTGGAATACCAGCACCAATGATTTTGACTATACCCGCTCACGCTTGTATATGCCATTGAACCAACAACCCACCAATCTTATTAATTCCGTCGCGTATGGAGATCATCGCTTGTCCTATGCACCCAATGGCAACACCGGATATCTGGTAGTACTCGGACATAACGCATCGTTCAGCTCTATAGATTCTTCTTACTATCCGATCATCTGTAAAACAACAAACGGCGGGCAAAACTGGACCAGTCCCGTGAATGTCTCCTTGTCTGGTGTAGGCGCATTGCTGGGAGTTTCGGCACCCACATACACTACCGGTACGGAATTAGACATGGTTGTGGATATGAACGGGAATCCTCACATCATTTTTGCGGCCGGCATTTCCAATGGTTCCTGGGGGATGGACACGACGTATGGAAACTGGGGAATGTTTGAACTCTGGAGTCCAAATGGAGGAAGTACATGGAACATGACTTTGTTACATAAACCGCATCGCCAATATTATTTTTTCGACGCGAGCAGCACCATTGAAGAATATACTCGTCCGCAGGCAAGCATGAACTGGGCTGGTAACAAAGTGTTTTTTACCTGGTATGTTACAGATACCACCCTTAACAATGTGGGAGGGAACAGCAAACCGGATGCATTTGTAAAGGCCGTAGATGTGGTATCCGGACTATGGACCGACAGTGTAAACGTATCTGCCGGAGTAACGAACGCTTCAGGAGAAATGACCTTTGGTGTGACTTCGTATTATGTTTTAACTCCCACCTCCACGGATTACGAAGTGCCCATTGCATTCAACCGGGCAACGGTGCCTACAGATTTGTTTCAGCCGGGACAACATAAATACCTGGGCAATTTCCGATTCAATAACGCTGACTTCAATAAATTAGGGAATACCGTAACCACAGGCATTTTTTCTTACGGAAACAACTTTCAGGGTACTATACTCGCTTATCCCAATCCATTTACAAACCGTATTGTTTTAATCGGACTTGAATCCCTATTGCAGGGACAAGAGAAAGCGCAGGTTACCATTCTCAACACTTTAGGGGAGAACATGGCTGCATTTGAGGTCACAAATCAAAACCCTCAGTTTGAGGTACAGGATTTACCCAACGGAGTGTACTTTGTTCAGGTACAAAGTACTGTAGGAAAGGTTACGGTTAAGGTTGTGAAGCGATAAGCAAGGCTCTGACAATTCCACTGAAGTAATATAAACAGGAAGGAATATTATAACCAGGGGGTATGTTTTGGTATTAGTTAACTTCCATCTTTCGTATTGTGAACCTACAATAGCGAGCTTGCCGAACGGCCGAACCAAGCCCAAGAGAGGCAGCTCCGTTAGACAAGTCGTTAGTTTTGGTGGCTTTTTTGTTTTAACTGATGTGTAAGAAATTGTATTATTGATTCATTCTCATGAATTTTATACGCACATTGTTCTGATCTGATTCCGGAATGACTCCTATCCACATCTACATCCTCTTCTCTGTCCGTGCTGATAAATTTTACATTGGCAGAGCGCAGAACCCGTGGAAGCGCCTTGAAATGCATAACAACGGGGAAATGGAAAAGTTTACGGGGAAATACAAAGACTGGCAATTGCTGGCCGTCTTCGAAGTACGGGGCAGCAGCGGCGACGCGGAAAAAATCGAACGATACCTTAAAACCCAGGCAGAGGAGGAACTGATTGTGAAAATGGTAAAACCTGACTATACCCCCAAGGGTCCTTTGGAAAAATTGTACCGGGTGGAACGCTGATCTACCGGATCACACTCACGTGACCCACAAATTCATGTTTCTTCGCATGGTGGTCATATACGATTACTTTCCATACGTACACGTCCTCCTGAACGATCCTCCCTGATCCGCCCTGAACTTTTCCGTCCCACCCCAGCGTGGGGTCTGTTGTTTCAAAAATGCGATTGCCCCAGCGGTCATAGATGTAGAGTTCATATTTCCCCATATCCCACATAATTCCCCTGGGAAGAAATACCTGATTGTTGCCGTCGCCATTTGGCGTGATGGCATTCGGAGCATAGAATGTGAAATCTTCCTCCACTACTACCGTAAGGAAAATGGTATCTGAGCAATTTCCGTTCGTCACAATCAGGGTTACGGTGTATGTGCCGGGTGCGCTGTATGTGAAACTTGGATTCTGCTGGGTAGAGGTAGAATTATTCGGATCACCAAAGTACCATTGCCAGGCCGTGGCATTGCTGCTGCCGTCAGTGAAATAAACCGTAGGATTGCTTACTGAAGCAGGCTGCGGACTCGCGGAGAAATTCGCCGTGGGCTGAGGCTGCACGATCACCATAGCGGTATGCGTTACGGTTCCCGGACATCCCGATGCGTCGGTGATGGTTAGTGTTACATTATAAGTTCCCGGAACAGGGTAGCAGTAAACGGGATTGCAGTTCGTGGAATTTCCGCCATCGCCAAAATCCCACATACAGGTGGTTGCTGAAGGGGAGGTGTTCGAGAACGTTACACACAAAGGTGCGCATCCCACCGTGTCGATTCCTGAGAACGTCGCCACCGCCGGATTGGTTGGTGCAATGTTGGCAGTGGTGGTAGCAGTGCATCCATTAGCATCCGTAACAGTAATGGTATAAATACCCACGCCTAGGCCTGTTGCGCTGCTGCCATTTCCGCCATTTGGCGCCCAGTTATAAGTGTAAGCACCATTCCCACCACCCGCAGAAACCGTTGCAGAGCCGTTGTTTTGCCCGCAGGCTGTGGGAACGGTGTTGGTGGTGTTCAGGGTTAATTGCGGAGGTTGGGTGATGGTAATTGTTTGCGATGAGGTACATCCGTTGGCATCGGTAACCGTGAATGTGTAAGTGCCGGCACTAAGTCCTGTGGCGTTGGTTGTTGTTCCGCCTGAAGGACTCCAGTTGTAATTGAAGGGACCTGTGCCTCCGGTTACCGTAATATTTATACTGCCGTTGTTTTGTCCGAAGCAGGGAATATTAGTTTGGTTAGCTACCGCTGTGGAAATGTTCCCCGGATTACCCACCGTTACAGTGGCCGTACCGGTGCATCCGTTGGGATCAGAAATCGTTACCGTGTAAACTCCGGAAGAAAGTCCTGTGGCAGTTTGTCCGGTTTGATTTCCCGGTGACCACAGATAGGTGAAGGGTCCCGGCCCTGTGGGCGTTGCGGTAGCCGTGCCCGTATTTCCTGAACAGGAAGAGGGTGTGGAAACTGTGGCAATCTGAAGCCCGCCTACCGTAACCGTGGTAGTTGCCGTTACGGTGATGGTTCCGCTGCAGGTTTGGTTTGTAACTACTGCGGTGTAGGTAGTGGTAGTGGTGGGACAAACATTCAGGGTGGGAGTATTTCCCACTACATTGTTATTCCCGTCCAGCCACGAAAAGGTATACTGCGGGGCGCCATTGGGTGTGAAACGCTGTGCATCGTTGGCGGCATTCCACTGCGTGGGAAAATTTCTTCCGGGTACAATAACCCCTGCCGTGCCGGTTTGGTTATTCAACCCTTCAATGGCCGCTCCTCCGTTCCATGTGGTGCAGGTGGGCTTGTTCTGAATGTAAATATCAATAACATTGGTTGTTTCGTATAAAACAGTCTGATGCGTTGCAATGAGATTATTGCAGGAAAACATCGGAATCTGGTAGAAGGATACTACAAGATATCTGCAGGGAGCTGTGCCGCCGATCTGCCAGTAAATAGTTCCGCCCACGCCCGGATCAATATCATGCCAGGGTCCCATAATGCAATTAAGCATATCCGGATCCATGTTGGAAGGCATTGCGGTGGAAATAGGCCATGTATTGTAGCCATTGGCATTCGCCAAATCGAATGATACCAGTCCGTTGGATCCGATCAGACATTGTGTGTAGGTATTTCCGTAATACTCGAAACAGAATGGAAGGTTTACCACCGCTGACCATACATCATCTATCCCAACCAGAATGGGTGTGCCTACATTATACGGGTAAGGACTATAGGGAATTGACGCAACAGTATATCCCGTGGTGGCTACCGTGCCCTGGATTGTGGCTGTAATATTGGTACACCCGCTGCAGATCGTTTGATTAGGCCCCGTGACCACGCTCGGACATGCAGGAGTTTGAGCCGGCAACACTGCCGGTAGTATTCCCAGCAACACCGGGATCAGGTATTTCAAGATGCTATGCATGTACCTCTGTCAGACACAGACTTTTCTGTTGATGTTGCATTGCTCTGCGTAACTTATTCGGTGAAAACCAGTAAGTTACGAATTTACGATACTATTTTCATTTTTCCAATGACTATCCTGCTGAATTTGTAAAACTTCGAAATCGGTTTAGTCCCTGCAACCCCCGTTACATAAACATTCTCTTTTTGGTACATTTACCAAATTGACGCCTCGTTCCGCATGAAGTCTTTTTTCGCTCTTCTTTTCCTGTCCCACTGCTTTTGGGCATCTGCCCAATCTGTAAGCTGGTCTCAGGATCCTTTTGAACAGCCTGTTTTCACAGAAAATGCCGGACAATGGAATGATCTGATTCCGGGTCAGCGGGTACTTTTTCAAACCCGCAACCTGGGAATGGATATCTACGTTACTGATAAAGGCATTGTTTACCGGCACGACCGGGTGGTGCCGCTCAGCAGTGAAGAGAAGGAGAAGCGGTGGAAGGATTCGCCTTCGAGGGAATTTAAAATGAAGAACGGGCATTGGTCAGATTTTAAACTGTTACCGGAATTCGTCAGAATAGAGTGGAAGGGAGCGGGAGCGGGTGTAGAAGCGGAAGGCATGGAAATGCAGCACCATTATCACACCTTCGGCGCAAAAGAGGGCAACCATTATGTGAGCCTGAAAGCCAGAACATTTAAAAAGGTATTGCTCCGTAATATTTATCCGGGCATAGACGTGGAATGCTATCTGAAGGAGAATAAGCAAGGCCTCAAGTATGATTTTATTGTTCATCCGGGTGCAGACCCCGGTTTGATCAGGATTATTTACCATAACGCGAACAAGATTACTGCACTGGAGAACGGCGACCGTTTTGTACAGACATCCCTGGGAAGTTTCACCGATCACGCCCCCCTGGTCTACTACCAGGACAACCGGAAGCTGCTTTCCTGCACCTACTCCGGAACTTCGGAGATGATCTTCTCTCTCGAAAAGTTTGACCCCTCGCGTACCCTCGTTATTGATCCATGGATCAGCAATCCTGCTTTTTCAGGTTACAATGCAGGGTATGATATCAATTACGATAACGCCGGGAATGTATATGTGCTGGGATCTTATAATCCTCTTCAGCTGGCCAGATTCGACAACACCGGCGCCTTGCAGTGGGTTTACAATATGATGGGAGGGTATTATGCCTATGGAGATTTTGCAGTTGACGAGAATACCGGTTTCTCTTACATCGCGGAAGGGAAGACCGGCCCTACGCTGATGCACAAGGTGGATCCTGCAGGGGCGCTGGTGCTCCAGAACGCGAGTACAAGTACCGAAATGTGGAGAATGGAATTTAACCGCGTTACCAATGAATTTTTAATTGGAGGGGTGGGAAATACGGTTGAAATCATGGATGTGAACCTGAATTTTACCCCGGTGAATATTACGGCCGGCGTGATGAACGACAACACACTGATGTGCATTGATAATTGCACCAATGCCAATGATCTTTATGTGGCAGGCAACTCCGGAGAGATGGCAAAGGTTCCCGCCAATACTCTTGCACCTACTGCATGGAACGGGAACAACGGATATACATTCGCCTACGCCGGATGCAGGAATGTGGGCGGCTGGATTTTCCCGGTGATGGGATATAACGGAATGGCCGTAAGCGCAAACTGGCTGTATACTTTCGATGGTGCCGTGCTGAAAAAGTGGGACAAGAACACAGGTGCCTTTATCACCTCTGTCAATGTGACCGGCACTCCGTACCAGGAAGGCGGATTAACCACGGATCGTTGCAACAATGTGTATGCAGGAGCTAACAATCAGGTGAACGTGTATGATCCCAACCTAACGCTGCTTACTACAATCGCACTCCCCGATACAGTGTACGATCTTAAACTGGGGCTGAACAACTTGCTGTACGCTACCGGAAAGAATTTTGTTGCGGAGATCCAGCTGCCTCCCAGCCTGGCTGTTGTGCTTACCCTTGCCCAAACTCCTTCTTCATGCACCACTTGCAACGGAACCGCATCTGTAACGGTGAGTAACTCCTGCCTGGCTGCCTCCTACCTCTGGAGTCCGGGTGGGCAAACTACTTCTTCCGCCACCGGATTATGTGCTGGCTTGTATACTGTAACGGTTACCAATGCCTGCGGCGATACTTATTCTGATACCGTTACCGTACAAGGCCCGCCTTTGCTTTCGCTCAGTACCTCCCAGCAGAATGTTTTATGTTTCGGGCAAAATAACGGCACCGCTACTGCACTGCCAGCAGGCTCATCTCCCTTTACGTATCTCTGGAGTAATGCGCAAACAGGTGCCACCGCCACCGGACTCGCAGGCGGAACTTATACCGTTACGGTAACAGATGCCAACGGCTGTACGCTTACCGCAACGGTGACCATCACGCAGCCGGCCTCAGCCCTGAGCGCTAACCCCGTTGTTGTTTCTGCTACCTGCGGAAACAACAACGGGAGTATCACAGGGAACGCCGGAGGAGGAACCCCCGGATATATTTACCAATGGTCACCCTCCGGCGGTACCAATGCCAATGCGAGCGGACTGTCTGCCGGCACGTACACACTAACAGTAACCGATGCCAACGGCTGTTCGGTTACCGCAACGGCTACTGTTACCACTTCTTCCGTTCCTGCTCTTACACTTTCAAACGTTGATGTAACGTGTAATGGAGGAAACAATGGTTCAGCTACGGCCACAGCAACCGGCAATGGTCCCTTCACGTATGCATGGTTACCTTCCGGTGGTTCGAATGCTGCAGCAACAGGACTTAGTGCAGGAATATATACCTGTACTGTTACGGATGCCAACGGGTGTACTGTAAGTCAAACAGTGAGTATTACCCAACCCGCGCCAATGAGCGTTTCCGCATCCGCAACGCTCACAACGATAGGGCAGGGAGGAGCAAGCCAGTTGACGGTGGTGGGAGGAATTACCTGGCTGTGGAATCCGGCAGCGGGATTATCCTGTACCACTTGTCAGTCGCCCGTCGCAAGTCCAACCGTAACCACCACCTATTGCGTAACAGCAACGGATGCGGGCGGCTGTACCGCCTCTGCGTGTGTTACGATCAGTGTGGATGTGCCCTGCGGAACGGAGATTCTCGAAACATTGATGCCAACGGCATTTTCTCCGAACAACGATGGAAGAAACGACGAGCTTTGTGTTCCGCAAAATTTATGTATAGAATCGTTTAATCTGAAGATATACGATCGCTGGGGAGAGAAAGTGTTCGAGACAGAAAACATAGCGGATTGTTGGGATGGGAAATACAAGGGCAAAGAGTTGAACACTACGGCGTTTGTTTATCATTTCGTGGCCACATTGAGCAATGGGGAGCAATTCGAACAAAAAGGAAACATCACACTCGTCCGATGAGATCGACCTTTTTTCTACTGGTCACTTCCTTCTGCCTGTTTCCGGCTCGTTATTACGCTCAGGATGTTCACTTTTCTCAATACACCTTCTCTTCTCTGCAAATAAATCCGGCAAACACCGCGGTATCCAAGGATCTGATCGCCACATTGCAGCATAAGGAGCAGTGGAGAAGTGTGAATGCTTTTCGCACTTCCGCCGGATCTTTTGAAATGAAGTTTAACCAGAAGCGCTGGACCCGGATTCAAAAGATGACCAGCACGTTCAAAAAGAAACTGGTTAAAGGATTAGCGTGGGGGCTTCAGGGGTTTACCGATAAAGCCGGGGATGGAGGGATCAAACATACGCGCGTCAACAGTTCGCTGGCTTACCATGTTCTGCTGGATCCGAACAATACCCTCTCAGCCGGCTTCTCCGGCGGGTTTTCACAACGTAGTCTGACCACTGACGGATTACGGTGGAATTCCCAGTACACGAACGGCGTATATAATTCATCCCAGTTGTCCGGTGAAAGCATTTCATCAGGAAGTCTTTTCTTTTTTGATTTTGGCGCGGGTTTACTCTGGAATTATGGAGACGCCGCACGGTATATGACCTCCAACGACCATAAGCATTTTAGTGCCGGCATCAGTGTTGATCATCTGAACCGGCCGGTCTGCTCTTTTTTAGGCAGCGGCGAACGTTTAAACCGGCGCTGGACGGCAACACTGGGATCCGTTTTCGGAATCCCAAACAGCCCTTATTCTCTTTGCCCCTCTGTTTTATTTATGCAGCAGGGAGCGCTGAAGGAATTAACCGGCGGGCTGCTTTTGAAGTACAAGTTCAGAGAGGAGTCAAAATATACCGGAAATGTAAAAGGGGCAGCGGTGTCGCTGGGTTGCTTTTACCGGAATAAAGATGCGGTGATTCCCATGATCTTAATCGAACTGGATGCGTATTCCCTGGGTATCTCCTACGATACCAATATTTCCGGTCTAACTTCTGTCACACAGGGCCGCGGCGGATTCGAAATCAGCCTGAGATTTTCCACCCCCAGCCCTTTTTTGTATCAGAATGTGAAGTCGAGGATATGAAGAAGCATTTCCGTATTCACCTGTTTATAGTACTATTCGCCTTTCCGCTTGTCCTTCGCCCTTCATCCTTCGAACTCTTCGTTCTTGGTACAGCACAGGACGGCGGCCGGCCGCATACCGGATGCGTCAAAACGTGCTGTACGAATGTAAACGAGAGGGATTATGTTGTTTCCCTGGCTCTGGCTGATCATGTCAGCAAAAAATGGTGGTTGTTTGAAGCTACACCGGATATCAGAGAACAACTGGAACTTTTTCAGACACTGACCGAAAAAAAATTCAACTATTTGCCGGATGGGATTTTCATTACCCATGCACATATCGGCCATTATACCGGCCTGATGCAATTCGGAAGAGAGGTGATGAATACCAAAGATCTTCCGGTTTATGTACTTCCCAAAATGGCACAGTTCCTGCGTACCAACGGACCCTGGAGTCAGCTGGATTCTTTGAAAAATATCTCTATTACCGAAATGAAGGAAGATTCAGCGATCTCACCGGTAGCCGGATTCCGGATTAAGGCGTGGATGGTTCCGCACCGGGACGAATTTTCGGAGACAGCAGGATTCAGTTTTTGTTTTGACACCACGGATGTTTTGTTTATCCCCGATATTGATAAATGGGAAAAATGGGATCAGGATATTGTAAAAATGGTAAAGGAACATGATCACGCCCTCCTGGATGCCACGTTCTACGATGCGAATGAATTGCCCGGGCGCGATATAAAAACTATTCCTCATCCCCTGGTAAGTGAAACGATGACCTTGTTCAAAGATGAATCTGCGGCTACAAAAGCCAAGGTGGTGTTCATCCATTTTAACCATACCAACCTGCTGCTCAGAGATGCTAAGGAGAGGGCGAAAGTGTTGAAAGCCGGTTTTCGAATAGCCGGACAAGCAGGGAAGATTCTTTAACAGGTTCCGTGTACCTGATCGGGCATTTATTTAGTCAGTTTGGCTTCCAATGAAGCCCATCCGCCTCCGTTATACACTTCATATCCTTTCGCCGAGAGAACTCCTTTTGCCTGAGCGCTGCGCATCCCGGAGGCGCATACAGTAATCACCGGTGTATCTTTCCGGATCTTTTTTATGCGCGAATGAAGATCCTGAAGAGGAATGTTAACGGAACCTTTGATATGACCGTTGGAAAATTCACGGGGCGACCGTACATCAATGATCTGCGCACCACGATCCATTAAACCGGGAAAATTAATTTTCGGTCCCAGACCGAGAAGTTGTGTCAGAAAGCTCATTTTTCTTTTTCTTTTTCGTGCTGTCCCAGGATAGTATCAGCCCCAGCAACGCACCGTATCCCATGCTGTTGTACGGATTGGAGGTAATGGCACAGCTTCCACTGCTGCACCCTATAAAATACCAGTAAGCCCAACCTCCGGAAATACCTATAGTTACCGCGAGGAGAATCCATTTGAAACGGAGAAGAGTAGTTCTCATAGCACAAAGTTAGTAATCCTAACCATATAATGCAACTAGATCTGAATCCCCATAACTAACACATCGTCAATTTGTTCCAGTGGACCTCGCCACTTTTCAAAGTAAGTCGCAAGCCTTAACTGTTGTTCGGTCATGGTGAGGGAGGAGGTTTCCTGGAGGAGTGTGCAGAAGTTTCGGAATTTCAACTTTTTACCTTTCTCTCCGCCAAATTGATCGGCATATCCGTCAGTGAATAGATAGAGAATACTTTTTCCGGATGCGTTTATCGTATACAACCGGAAGGGGTTCAGCTTCTCAGACCGCCCGACGGGGATTTTATCATATTCCAGTTCCTGTAGCCCGTTTTCGGTCACTAGCAATGGAGGATTGTTGGCCGCAGCGTATGTAATTTTTCCTGAGCGCGAGAAGCGAACCATTATCCCATCCATCCCATCTTTCACTTCATCGGCTGCTAGGTGCGAAAGCAATCGTTCACGAGTATAGTTGAACACTTCCTCAGGTGAACGAATATCCTTTTCCATGATAGCTTCGTTCATGATGGTGATATTCAGCAAGCTCATGAAAGCGCCTGGTACTCCATGACCGGTGGAGTCGCACACGGCAAGGTAGAAATCTCCCTCTTTTTCCAAAGCCCAGTAAAAATCTCCGGATACAATGTCTTTTGGGAGAAAGAGAATGAAATGAGGCGGAAGATTTTTTTCAAGCAGGGTAGCGGAGGCCAGCAATGCCTGTTGGATCCGTTGTGCGTAAAGAATAGAATCGGTGATCTCCTTATTCTTATGTTCAATGATATCTTTCTGTCCCCGGATCTCTTGTGTAGCCTGTTGGATTTTTTGGTTAAGCTGTCGATTCGCATGTTCTAACCTTCTGCCATTCCACTTTACAATTCCTAATACTAAAAGAAGCCCGCCTGCTGTGAAAAATGCTATTGCCCACCACGTAAAATACCAGGGAGGTAGAATGGTAAATTTGAATTGAATGGGCGTGCTCCAAACCATGGAACGATCCATGGCTCTCACCTGAAAAGTATACTGTCCCGCAGGGAGCGATATAAAATCAAAATCCTGGTTTGTGGTAAGTGTAGACCAGGCAGAATCAATTTCCGGTATCCGGGTTTGATATCGTACCGCCTCCTGGTTGAAATCTGCAATGGCCAAATAAGATATTCGAAATGATTCTCCGGAAGGAAATTGGGTTGGAAAGGAGTCCGGAAATTCTTTACCCGACAAACTCAATGTTGTAAAGTGTAATGTCGGAAATTTAGGTTTGATCTTATCCAGATCGAAAGTGACCAAGTTGGGCCCCCATCCACCTACGAAAGCCTGACCCTGATGCACTACCGCTTTCCATATAAATCCGATGTCTTCGCTTACATCTCCCAATAAGTAGAAGCACGCGTATTCATTGGAATACCGGTAGATCGATGTTCCGGAGCAGAGAATGATTTCATTTGACCCGCGTTCAACATCTGCCAAAGAAATATTTTCTGTTGATAAAGGTTTATTTAAATGAAGTACCCGGATCTCTCCGTTGGTGTAGAGTAAGATTTCTGAGAAGGTTGGAGATCCCGCTTTACCCAGAAAGAAAATCCTGTTGTTACGATCCTGTGCCACATAGGAAATGGCCCTCAGGTTAGGAAACCGGACGGTATCTAACGGAACAGCTGTTCCATGCTGAACCAAAAAAGGGGTTTTATTCTTCACCAGGAAGAGGGTGTATCCAAGGTCCTGAAACCGGGTCACAATTCCATCGGGCAAACCGCTTACTTCCTGAATAGTTCGGTTGTGTCCGGACCAGTAGTAAATTTTTTCATCCGTCGTTAACAGATAGAAGGCATTGTCCGGAGCACTTTGCATCATCCGGATATCTCCGGGGAGGTCTTTCAAAATGATCTCTCTGTTGCCCTTTACATGACGGTAGACCGTGTCATTTTTCTCGGTAAAGAAGATACCTCCATGGCTGGCGGAGAAATGCCGGAAGGTCGAATTTACATTCGTCAGGTTACCCTTCGGATCATAATACCGGAGGAATTGCCTGGCACTATCCGTATCAAATACTCCTCCTGAATCGTCGATATAGACATATTGACCATTTACCAAGCCGGTTTTCTTCCACTCTCCGTTTTTATATTTAAAAACTTCAATATGCTTATTCTCCAATAAGGTAAAAAGGGAAGAGTCGGATGCAGATACACCTTGTGGAGCAAGACCATTGCAGGGTACGGGTGGAATAATTTTTTCACGATTCAATTCGAATGTGACCAATTTCCCCTCTGTTTTCTGCATTTTTTGAACCCATATCACACCTGGTTTTGCCGAATAACATAGGGAGTTGAAGAGTTCGAGGCCGGGATATAATGAATCCTGAACAAAGGCATGACCGTTTTTCAGTACATAGCTGAATGTAGAGGCTGGAGTAAAATCATAGATCCAGACTTCGGGTCCAACGTCAGAATTGAAAAAGCTCTGATCTCCCCCCCCCGAAACCTTACCCAGGGAGAAAAAGTTATTTTTATTCAATTGATACCAACCGGATTGTTGAGTAGCATATAATTCCATCGGTCCCGTTTCCGGAATCGAAGCGAAGTAGTGGTATCCCCCATCATCATCCCCAAGATAATACAACGGGAGGGGAAGCTCACTGAACCCTTTCTTGAAGTCATAAAAGCCGGATTTGTTTTTAAAATCAGAGATGTAGATCCCTTTTTCAAGGAACTTAACAATATTAAACCGCATAGGAATGATTACGGAATCTACTTTTCCATCCTCGCAAACCCACCACTTAGAATAAGCACTTTTTTCTTTGTAGGAAATACCCCACCACATCCGTCCTGATTCATCCAGCTCAAGATTAAATACCGGATTTCGGTTATTGGGATCATACCCTTCCTTGTCGATGATGGCTGATGGATTGATATCAAAATCTGGGGCTACAGGTTCCCATTTACCATTTTTAGCAGCCGGAAAAAACTTGCCCAGCCCTTTGTAGGTAAACACCCAAAGTGCACCGCGTTTGTCCAGACACATTGAAATAACCGAGTCGGAGGGCATGCCGTTTTCACGGCCAAATATTTTTTCAGGTTCTCCATTTACCATTTTGAAAACGCCATTCATACTTCCCATCCAAACTGAGCCTGCAGAATCTTTGAATATAGGTAGGGGATCCCGGTTTGCCCTCCAGGCAGCATGGACGAAGGATAGCCAATGTGATCCGGTTTGTTTCGAGTATATTTTAAAAGTGCTGCCATTAAAGCGAATCAGACGGTCACTTGAGCGATCCACGGAGATCATCCAGGTATACCCCATATTGTCAGTAATACATTGGGATATCGGCTCAAAGCCGTCTGCCCCGGTGTACCTATGTATGTGTATACTATGCTGGGCGGATATGGAAAAAGTTTCCCATAGGATAAATAAGACCACGATCAATCCACTCCTGAGCGAACTCATGGGGAAAAGATACAAAAATCTGTACATTTGCAGGGATGCGAATCTTGCTTCTTCTTTTCATTCCATCCTTGCTCTTTTCCCAATCGGGCTCCCTGATTTCCGAGGATTTTACAAGCTACGATGGCACTTCTTCAACTTCACCGGCCGGCTGGTATTTTAACTCACATGGAAATTACACGTCAACTACCTATTCCGGTGCCAGTGGCCCTAATGCGTACCGCTTAGGAATAGATCAGGCTGAAATTATTTCTCCCGCATTCCAAAATGCAGATTCTCTTCGTTTCTGGCTTAAAGGTGCCGGTACCGATTCATTGAGTTATCTGGTGTTGCTGGAATCTTCAGACAGCATTTCGTGGAATGTTATGGATACAATTCTTCCCATTCCGCTTAGTGCAACAGTGGTGCATTTTCCTATAGATAATGCCAGCAAACACCTGAAATTTATTTACAGAAAATCCGTTGGGAATTGTAGTCTGGACGATCTGGAGATCTTTGCCATTCCAAACAACCCGCTCGGAAAGATCATCGCTTATTTTAACACCCCTGTAGATACCATTCTTGGATTTCCTCCTCATGCCCTTCATGTGAACCAGGGTCTGGATGATACACTGATCGCTTACATCAACCGTTCCCAATCCAGCCTTGACATTGCTGTTTATAATTTTAATCAGTCAGGAAATATTTCCTCCATTGTGAACGCCGTAAATAACGCATTTGCCAGGGGAGTGCAGATCCGTTGGATTTATAACGGATCATCAACCAATAGCGGAATCGCACTTCTTAACCCGGCCATTCAAACGCTGGTGAGTCCTACTACTTCAACCTATGGACTCATGCATCAAAAATTCATGATCATAGATGCTCTGGATATTGATCCTTCAAAGGCCTTTGTTTGGACAGGTTCTATGAACTGGGAAGATCAGCAAATCAACACAGACCATAATAATGTGATCATTGTTCAGGATTTACAATTGGCGAAAGCGTATACCCGGGAATTCAATCAGATGTGGGGAGGGAGTGGACCGATACCGGACATTACCAGGTCACGATTCGGCCCTACAAAATTTGAAAACAACATTCATTATTTTATCATAGGTGGCAGAGTAGTGGAGTTGTATTTTTCTCCTGCTGTCAGCGTGGAATCACCATTGATCAGGACTATTAATTCGGCTGATAATACCTTGTTCTTTGGTGTCTATGCCTTCACCCGGATCCCGGTAGCATCTGCTATTAATAATAGGGTGCCGGCTGTAGGAAACTATGTGTTGGGTATCATGGATCAGTTCAGCGTACCGTATGATGCGGATGACACGCTCAACACGGTGATACCGGGCCAGGTGTTGTTTCACAATGCTTCTCACTTGTTTCATCACAAGTACCTGATCATTGATCCGTGGGATACGCTTTCGGATCCCACAGTAATCACCGGCTCATACAACTGGACTACGGCAGCAGAAACCAAGAATGACGAAAATGTGCTGATCATTCACGATCCATTTATTACCATTCAGTTTTATGAATCTTTTCATGAAGATCTGGAGCAATTGGGAATAGGAATCGGCTGGCAGGAATCTCCTGCGGATGAATTCATAAGGGTATTTCCCAATCCGGCTACAGAAATGATCTATATTGAAAGTTCTTCAAAACTGCACACGCTTAAAGTGCTGGATCTTTCCGGGAGAGCAATTATGCATTTAGCCGGTGAGAGCACCAACTTCTCCATTGATATTTCAAGCTTGCCCCCCGGAATTTACATTCTTGGAATCTCCACCGAAAAGGGTTGGCAGTATAATAAGATTACTATTTCCAGGTAGTCATTAAACAAACAACCCCCGCATTGCTGCGAGGGTTGTTCTGTCCGCCTTGCGGCGGATGGGGATGCGAAAAAAACTCAGAATACAATTAGACGTTTTACCATCTTATTCTCCTTGTTCCGGATGGCGAGCAGATATACTCCCTTGCCGTATTCAGAAATATTGAAATGGCGGTTATATTGCCCGCTGAAGGAAGTGAGCTGCTCGGAAGCAATTACTTGTCCTATAGAATTCAGGATCTCCACAGTATAATCATCCGTATTTCCGGTTTCGAACATCACATCAAATTCTCCGTTATTCGGATTCGGATAAAGATTGAAATCACCGAAATGATATTCATCAAGTCCCACCAGTGTTCCGGTAATGTTGATATTGTCAACATAAATCGCCTGTCCGTAACGTCCGCGGTTGATGAAGGACACCATCACGTTATTACCCACATAGGGCGTCAGTATCACTGTTTCCTGTCTCCATTGGTTGGAGGTCGGAACGAAGATGGCGTTTTGCACATCCACTTGTCCGTTGGTGGAAAGTGTGTTTCCTCCCTTCAGGTAAACCTGGGTCCAGGTTTGTCCGCAGTTGGTAGATACTTTTACCTCCAGTGTATCGGAATACATTACACTTTGGTACAAGCCATAACGTGCGTAGGCCACCCAGAAGGTTAATGTGCAAGCCGACAAAGTAGTGAGGTTCAACTTGGGAGTTCGCATTTCGTCGCGGGTGCCGTTAGCGTCAAGGTTGTAATTGTCATACATGGCACTGGCGGTGCTCGCCTGGCCAACGGTGGCATTGCGCGACCAGTACAATCCGTCGTTTCCGGCGTCCATAGGTTGCCAGCCGGTAGGAAGGAAGGTAGTGTTCTGGAATCCTTCCGTGAATGGCAAAGTGAGACCGGAATTCGAAACAACCACTGTTGTGGTAGAAGTACTTGAGCCGTAAGAATTGGTTGCTGTGAGTGTGATGGTATACGTGCCTGCACTGGCGTAACTAACGGTTGGATTCTGCACCGTAGATGAAGAAGGTGATCCGCCGGGCATACTCCAACTCCAGCTGGTAGGACCATTTGTGCTATTGTCTGTCAACTGGATGGTTTGACCCGTACAAGCAGTAGTCGGACTTGCGGAGCAGGCCGCTACCGGTGGTGCGCTCAGCGTACTTGAAATACATGCCATGGCATTGTTCGCGTTGATCCTTCCTGCCCCAAGCATTCCTATGTAACTTGGATTCTGTGCATTAATGTTGTCACATGTACTCGTAAGGCAATTTATTAACGCAGTTTTAGATATCGTCGGATTCAGCGATTTCATCAGTCCCAGCAATCCGGCTACAATAGGTGTAGCCATGGATGTTCCGGACATGGAAACATACGTGTTATTCGGAATAGTACTATAAATGCTGCTACCGGGAGCACTCACGTCTACCCAGGCTCCATAATTTGAAAAACTGGATTTTGCATCAGTGCTTGTTGTAGAAGCAACAGCGATAACGTTTGTATAAGCGGCCGGATAGTGGTTTTGATTCACCCCGCTGTTACCGGCGGCAGCAACGATCACGCAACCGGCATTCCAGGCGGCGTTGATTACATTCTGCGCACTTTGGGAAGAGGAAGTACCTCCCCAGGAGAGAGAAATAACATCAGCACCAATAGAAGCAGCATAAGATATTCCGGTGTAACCTGCAGTAACAGAAGTGGGACTGTCTGCATCCCCGGTTGCTTTTACCGCAACAATTTTAGTGCTCCAGCCAATGGCTGCAATACCGGTTCCGTTATTGGTGGTTGCAGAAGCGGCTCCGGAGCAATGTGTGCCATGATCAAAAGAAGTATTGGGAGGGTTCGGGTTATTATCGTTATCTGCTACATCATATCCGTTGATGTCGTCAATGTAACCATTGCCATCGTCGTCCACGCCGTTATTTGCAATTTCACCCGGATTAACCCAGATGTTGGCGCTGAGATCGGTATGGGTACGCTGAACGGCATTATCCACAATGGCTACTTTACGGGTAGAGCCGGCAGAAAAATAATTCCATGCCCCTGCAGCATTGATCTTGGTCAGGTGCCACAGATTGCTGGGATAGGAAGGATCATTCGGAGTCAGATCAATCTTATCATAGGGAACCAGTTCGGCATATTCAATCTCAGGCAATGCATTGATGATCTCCACGATCATTTTAGCATTATAGATGTCTGTAAAATGAATCTCGTAGGTTCGTTGCAGCTTTCCGTCGTTCTTAAGCGCGAAGAAAGGCTTCATTAACTTTGTGATCTGGAAATTTTTCGTCACTTTGGCTACGAAAGGAAGCTGATCCATGGGAATGCTCCATGGATTCTCGCCTTTGGTTTTCATCACCGGATGCGAATCCTTCAGTTTAAACCAGACTTTTCCGTCCTGGTATCCGGGAAAGGCGTTTTGAGCCAGGGCTAAGCCGCAACACAGCACGAAACTTAGAATGAGTAGTCCTGTCTTTTTCATAGGGGTTTGGTTTGGTTAATCGATTGGTCTTATTGGTTCAGATATGCAATTTGGTAAATTCGTCGGCAAATCGCAAATTTTCAGATTCCTTATCTGTAAAAGTCTGAATTTAAGTGGGAAGTATAAGGTAGCGCAAGGCAACAAACATTTGATATACAATGTTTTACAATGTAAACGAGTAATTGTCGCGTTTTTACTTCAGCACGGCGCGTCCAGTATAGAGCAGCCGGTTTTCAAATGACAGTAGTTTGACTATGTACATACCGGCCGGCAAGGTTCCGCGATCCAGACGGAATTGGAAACCATTCACGGTTTGTAACAGCAGTTGATTTCCGCAGACATCATATAGCTCCAATTTGCCGTTTAACACCGGTTCGTCCAGCAGAATAGTAAGAACGTCTTCAGCGGGGTTGGGATATAGGACAACAGAAGAAGATGCGTTTTCTGCGACAGAGGTGGTGATGTTAGTATAAAATACCACGTTGTTCAGTGTACCCGAGTTAGGAATACCAATGGAATCTCCTGCCGAGCTGATGTCAATATCTGCCGGTGAAGAAAGCCCGGTCATTACAGAAACCGGCGCTGCGGAAAAAGCAGGATCAAACCGCCGTAAGGCATTGCCGCCCCAGGTAGTGATATACCAGTATCCCGCCGGATCTCTGGTGATACCGTCTATATTGGAAACGGTGTTGGTATACAGTGTTGTAACAGTGGAATCTGTCATGCTCATGGCCTGCACCCGCGCGCTGGTTCCCCAGTTTACAAAAACACAGCGGTTATTCGGTGCATCATAAATGATCCCATTCGGAGTGTAAGTGGTGGTAACCATAATATTAAATGTTCCGTTACTCACATTGATCCGGTAAATGCGCTTATTGGTAAAATCCGTGGCAAATAAAAAATTCCCTCCGTCAGAGGTGAGTCCGTTCAGAAACGCCGCGCCGGTGTTGACATTGAAAACCTGATTTGCCGAGCTGAGGTCGTAACCAAGAATGCGCGAACCATCACATACATAGAGTACATTTCCTAACACCTCCAGTCCATGGGGTCCGCTGGCTATTCCGGTTGCAAAAGGAATCAAAGTGTTCGAGAGCGGACTGATTATATGGATCTCCCCGGAACCATTCTGACCTACCAGCCAGCGGCCGTTCGTCTGATCGTACTCCACGCTTTCCGGGCTGTTGAAGACTTGAGAGAAGGAAACTAAACACATGGATGTCAGGAGAATAGAAATGTAGAGCCTCATTTGCTTTTTTTTCAAATATACCTATTTTTAGTTACCTTTGTTCGGTATTTAGAATGAATCTAAATAAGATTAATGGTTTAAACATCTGAAAATCAAGGAAAATGATCACTGTCTCAGAACGCGCAAAAGAAAAAACGCTGGCTTTATTCAAGGAAGAGAACCGCGGTCCGGAAACATTTATCCGCGTGGGAGTATCCGGTGGGGGTTGTTCCGGCTTGTCGTACAAACTGGAATTTGACTCCAAGAAGCAGGAGGGAGATCAGGAGTTTGAGGACAAAGGTGTCCGCATTGTAGTGGACCGAAAGAGTTTTCTTTATCTCGTTGGAACCGAACTGGATTTCAGCGGCGGACTCAACGGGAAGGGATTTGTATTTAATAACCCCAATGCCTCCAGAACCTGCGGTTGCGGAGAATCATTTTCTGTCTGATCTGACCTACACACTTTTTATTTCCGAATATGGCTGACAGCGATAAAATATTAGAAGAACATATCTCGTCGGAGTATAAATATGGGTTCACTTCCGATATTGATACAGAAACTGCTCCCAGGGGGCTGAATGAAGACATCATTCGATTTATCTCCGCAAAAAAGAAGGAACCGGCATGGATGCTGGAGAATCGTCTCAAAGCATTTGCGTACTGGAAAACCCTGAAGGAACCAAAGCATTGGCCGAATCTGAATTTCAAATCGGTAAATTTCCAGGATATCATTTATTACGCTGCCCCAAAACCCAAAAAACAGTTGTCGAGTCTGGACGAGGTGGATCCTGAGCTTCTGAAAACGTTTGAGAAGCTGGGAATTTCGCTCGAGGAACAAAAGCGGCTGTCGGGTGTGGAATCCACCATTGCCGTGGATGCGGTGATTGACAGCGTGTCCGTTAAAACCACATTCAAGGAAACCCTGGCTGAAAAGGGAATCATTTTCTGTTCTTTCTCCGAAGCGGTTCAGGAGCATCCGGAACTGGTGAAACAGTATATGGGGTCTGTAGTGCCCTACACGGATAATTTTTATGCAGCTCTCAACGCAGCGGTGTTTTCCGATGGCTCCTTCTGTTATATTCCGAAGGGAGTGCGTTGCCCTATGGAACTTTCTACCTATTTCCGTATCAATTCGGCGGGTACCGGGCAGTTTGAGCGAACACTGATTATTGCCGATGAGGGAGCGTATGTTTCTTACCTGGAAGGCTGTACTGCTCCGATGCGCGATGAAAACCAGCTTCACGCTGCGGTGGTTGAGATTGTAGCCCACCGGAACGGAGAAGTGAAATATTCTACTGTCCAGAACTGGTATCCCGGCGATAAAGATGGGAAAGGTGGGGTATTTAACTTCGTAACCAAAAGGGGTATTTGCCTGGGAGAGAATTCAAAGATTTCCTGGACGCAGGTTGAAACCGGTTCCGCCATTACATGGAAGTATCCGGGGGTGATCCTGAAAGGTGATAATAGTGTGGGCGAGTTTTATTCGGTGGCAGTTACGAATAATTATCAGCAGGCGGATACGGGAACAAAAATGATTCACCTCGGGAAAAACACGCGAAGCACCATTGTTTCTAAAGGGATCTCCGCCGGTTTCTCCCAAAACAGTTACCGCGGATTGGTGCGGGTAAGTAAGGGTGCGAAAAATGCACGAAACTTTTCTCAATGTGATTCCCTTCTGATGGGAGATAAATGTGGCGCGCATACTTTTCCTTATATCGAGATCAGAGATAAATCTGCTGTAATGGAGCACGAAGCCACAACCAGTAAAATAGGGGAAGATCAGATCTTTTACTGCAAGCAGAGAGGCATCGATACGGAAAAAGCGGTGGCGCTGATCGTGAACGGTTACTGCAAGGAAGTGTTGAACCAGCTTCCAATGGAATTTGCCGTGGAGGCACAAAAATTACTGGCTGTGTCACTGGAAGGTTCGGTGGGGTAACGCACTGGTTCATGGGGAAAGATCAACGATTAATGAACGACAAAAAAGTAGGGAAATGCTAAAAATTGAGAATTTACATGCAGGTATTCCGGGCAGAGAAATCCTGAAAGGGTTTTCACTCGAGATAAAACCCGGAGAGGTTCATGCGATTATGGGACCCAATGGTTCAGGGAAAAGCACCCTGGCCAGTGTATTGGCGGGGAAAGAGGATTATGAAATCAGTGGGGGGAAAGTTATGTTTCTGGGAAAGGATTTGCTGGAATTGTCAGCAGAAGACAGGGCGAGGGAAGGCCTGTTTCTTGCTTTTCAGTACCCGGTGGAAATTCCGGGGGTGAGCAACATTAATTTTCTTAAGACCGCCCTCAACGAAATCCGCGCCTATCGCGGAGAGGGTCCTATGGATGCGGCTACGTTCCTCAAACGCGTGAAAGAAAAGCAGGCCCTTGTAGAGTTGCAGGGAACGCTCGCCAACCGAAGCGTGAACGAAGGATTCAGTGGAGGAGAGAAAAAAAGAAATGAAATATTCCAGATGGCTATGCTGGAACCGAAAATGGCGATCCTCGACGAAACCGACTCCGGGCTGGATATTGATGCGCTGCGCATTGTAGCCAATGGAGTAAATAAACTGCGTTCAAAAGACCGGTCCTTTTTAGTAATCACCCATTACCAGCGATTACTGGATTACATTGTGCCGGATGTGGTACATGTAATGTACGACGGTCGAATCGTAAAGTCGGGCCCCAAAGAACTGGCCCTGCAACTGGAAAAAGAAGGATACGATAACATCAGAAAGCAAAGCGGTGAGCAGGTTGGAGCATAACATTCAGAACTGGCCGGCGAACAGGATGGTTCCCGGCGGACTTCCGGTGACCGCGGTACGCGGAAAAGCAAAGGAGGTGTTTGATTCACTTGGCATTCCCGGAAAGCAAAGCGAGGATTACAAATATTCTCCGGCAAACAGAATTTTTCATGGCGGGCTGCAGCTGGCAGAGTCAGCTCCTGCCTCTGATGCCTTCCGGAAAGAATTCCTGATCCCGGGAATGGATGCGTGGATCATGGTTTTCTGTAACGGCCGCTTCCAGCCTGCTGATTCACTGCTCAACGGGATTCCCGACGGGGTGCGGATCCTTCCCCTTGGCGATGCGCTGAATGAGAAAAACGGTAGTGCGGAACAGCACTTCGGCAGCATGGCTTCCAACTATCCGGAAGCCCTGGCAGCAATGAATACCATGTTCGCGCGGGAAGGCGCCTTTGTCCATATCCCGGAGGGTATAATGCTGCCAAAGCCGCTGCATATCGTGTCCGTTTTTACTTCCGCTGCAGACGTGCTGTATTTTACGCGCCACCTGATTGTTCTGGGAAAAAATGCAAAGGCAGAGATCTTTGAGTCTTTCCACGGAAATGATCCTTCTGCCTCCTTTACGCTGAATTCAATGGCGGAGGTTCTTGTGAGAGAATCGGCTGCTCTTAAATATTATATTCTGCAGCAGGCGGGTAAGGACTGCCATCATGTTTCTCATCTGTATGCCGGTGTGGCACGCAATTCTCATTTTGATACCAACACGGTTACGCTGGATGGGAAATGGATACGCAATAACCTTCGAATTGCCATGCAGGGAGAGGGAAGTGAAATTCACCTCAACGGGCTTACTCTTGCCGCAGGGGAGCAGCACGTTGATCATAACACACTGGTGGATCATCGCTTTCCGAACGGGCAAAGTTTTCAGCTGTATAAGGGAGTGCTGACAGGAAAATCTACCGGTGTTTTCAACGGAAAGATTTATGTTCGCCCGGATGCACAGAAAACCAATGCCTACCAGAGCAGTAAAAATATTTTGCTTTCCGATGACGCTTCTATCAATGCAAAACCCCAGCTTGAAATTTATGCGGATGACGTGAAATGTTCCCACGGTTCTTCTACCGGTAAACTTGATGAACAGGCATTGTTTTATTTCCGTTCAAGGGGAATAGGGGAGGAAAGTGCGCGTAAGCTGCTATTGGGTGCATTTTGTGAGGATGTTCTCGAAACGGTCCGCAACGAAGCACTGAAGGATCATTTAAGGCTTCGGATGGAGGAAAAATTGCGAAATGATTAGATCCGCTTTAGACATTGGTCGCATCCGCGCGCAATTCCCCATCCTGCAACGGACGGTGAACGCAAAGCCGCTGGTGTATTTTGATTCTGGCGCTACTTCCCAGAAACCGGATGCTGTGATCAATGCCATGAATGAATATTACCGGTTGCGGAATGCAAATATTCACCGGGGTGTACATACACTGAGCCAGGAGATCACTGCTTTATACGAATCAGCCCGAGACACGGTGCGCGATCACCTGAATGCTACGAATTCGCGGGAGATTATATTTACCGCCGGTACAACTGCTTCTGTAAACATGGTAGCGGATACGTTCGGGAAAGAGATTTTTCCTTCCGGCGGAAGCGTCGTTGTTTCGGAAATGGAACACCATAGTAATATCCTTCCCTGGCAGAAGATGGTGAAGGAGAAAAAGGGGAAACTGCTGGTCATCCCCGTTACTGAACGTGGTGAGATGGATATGAATGTATATGAGCAACTGCTGGAGAAATCGCCTTCTTTTGTTGCGGTAACTCATGTTTCTAATACCCTCGGAACCGTTAACCCCCTAAAGGAAATGATCCGTATGGCCCATGCGAAGAATATACCGGTACTGGTAGACGGCGCGCAGGCAGTACCTCACATGAAAGTGGACGTAAGGGATCTTGATGCGGATTTCTACTGCTTCAGCGCACATAAAGCGTATGGACCCACGGGAGTAGGCGTACTCTATGGTAAGGAAGCGTGGCTGGAAAAGTTGCCGAACTATCAGGTGGGCGGTGGTACCATCAAAACCGTGAGCTTCGAGCGGACGGAATATGCCGAACTGCCGCTGCGCTTTGAAGCAGGAACTCCGAATATTGAAGGAGGAATTGGCATGAAGGCAGCGCTTGACTGGATGAACGGCATAGGATGCATGGCCATCGAAGCGCATGAACAGGAATTAATGGAGTATGCTACGCAACAGCTGGAGAAACTGCCCGGGATCAGAATACTGGGAAATGCCCCGCAGAAAGCAGGGGTTATCTCCCTGATTATGGAGGGCATTCACCCGTATGATGCGGGAATGATCCTGGATAAACTCGGAATTGCTGTAAGAACCGGACACCATTGTACTCAGCCGCTGATGAGCCGCTTTGGTATACAGGGCACAGTCCGGATCTCTTTTGGTGTGTATAATACATTTTCTGAGGTGGATGCACTCGTGGAAGGACTCGGAAAGGTTCAAAAAATGCTTTCATGAGTATAGCCGCTACAGAAAAGGATTTGCTGGATGAGTTTGAATTGCTTGGCAACGACTGGGAGGCGCGCTATGAACATATTATTAGTATGGGCAAGGATATGCCACCGCTGAGGGATGAGGAAAAAAAGGAAGAATTCCTGATCAAGGGATGCCAGAGCCGGGTATGGTTGTTGTCGGAATTCCGCAACGGAAAGGTTTTTTTTAAGGCCGACAGCGATGCGGCCATTCCCAAGGGAATCGTGGCCATGATGGTCCGGTTGCTTTCGGGAAATACGCCCGATGAAATCGTGAATGCGCCCTTGAATGTGGTGAACAGCATCGGACTGAAAGAGCATTTATCTCCTACCCGTGCCAACGGACTGGTTAGTATGATCAAACAAATGAAACTGGACGCACTCGCCTATAAAGCAAAAGTTTAATATGCATACCGTAATCACATCCAATGATCCGCAAATGACGCAAAATGTCATTGATATGATCAAAACCTGCTTCGATCCGGAAATTCCTGTTGACATCTGGGAACTGGGGCTTATCTATGAGATCAATATAAATGACGAAAAAGATCTGGAAGTGGTTATGACACTTACCTCTCCCTCTTGTCCCGTGGCAGAAGTTCTTCCTCCGGATGTGGAAGATAAGCTGAGAGCCATACCGGGGATCAAATCAGCCAAGGTGAGGGTAACCTTTGAGCCGCCGTGGGAAAAGGAAATGATGAGTGAGGTGGCACAGGTAGAGTTGGGATTTATGTAAAATGGAAAGCGAGATCATAAACAGAGTGGAGGCCGCCGGACTCACAGAGATCAGGCTCGAGGAGTTACGCCTGGAAGGAGAAAGAGCGGTTTTGGATATTCAGCCTTTTCTTTTTCAGGGACAGCTACTAAGGGAAAAAGAATTCAGAGAAACCGTAAAGGGGCACGATTGGTCTGTTTACCGGAACAAATATGTTGCTATTACCTGTTCAGCAGACGCCATTGTTCCCACCTGGGCATATATGCTCATTGCTCTTGCGATTCATCCGTTCGCCAGGTCGTTCGTTTTCGGTGATGCCGGGCAACTGGAAACAGCGCTTTTTCTGGAGGCGCTTGGGAGAACAGATATTTCCCGTTACCAAAACGCAAAGGTGGTGATAAAGGGCTGCGGTAAAGTTCCGGTTCCTGAAAGTGCCTACGTGGAGATTACCCGTCTGTTGGCTCCGGTGGCGCAGTCCATTATGTACGGTGAAGCCTGCTCCACTGTTCCTTTGTTCAAAAGAAAATAGGTTACTGCGCCGGAAAAATTGAAGTTGAGATTTCCAGCATTACATCTTTGCCTCGTGTTGGTTCTAAAATAGAACCACACGTGCCCTTGCCGGGTAAAAAATCTTTTGCTCCTTCGCTTTTGTGAAAAAGCGATTGCTTTTTATGGGATTGCTCATGGCGGTAAAGTTTGTTGCCGCCTCTTCTCCTTTTAACGGACCGGCCTCGGGTAATTTCCTGCTGCGGACCAATCCATTGAGTACAGAAGTCCGTTTTGAGAATTTTGATGTGGTATCGGGAAGGCAGTTTTTGCAGCTTCAGGAAACAGCCGACAGCATCAATGCCCGCCTGCAATGGGTATATGAACATTACGGCATCGAATGCTACTTCGTTTTCATGGAGTATTTTGATGTGCACATTGCCCATTCAGCCGATGGAAAAATGAGCGCTGACAGTCTGTTCGGTGGCGGCAAGTGGTATTCAGAGCATTCGGTTATTGATTCTCTCAGAACCATCCAGAAAAAGACAGGAGCCTGGATGAAGTCTGCCCTTTCGGACATGCTCGGACGCCCGGTGATTTTGGTCAGCATGGCACGCTATCATGCGGTATTTTCAGGAGCAGGTGCCGCCAATTACTATCTCACCCTGCATTATGCTCATCGTCCGGCTTCCTTACCAACGCCGCCTTTTTTTAACGAAGTACATACCGGATACCTGGAACGCTGCCGGGTGAGGAATCAATACGGGGCAGATCTTTTTAACGATAACCTGGCACTGGCCTATGCCGAGCTTTTCAGGGAAACTGCAGTGAAGGTTAACCTGCGGTCGCGCATCCCGGACACATATACATCGGAGGGCTTAAGCGGGATCTTCCGGTATTTTACACCCGGCGGACCGGATTATAAAATACTCACACTTCAGGAGCGTTTGCATTGCCTGAGCGTGTTTGCCGGAGAGGAGATGAGCGGCGGGGGACAATACCAGCCAAAGGAAGAGGAGTTTGTTATCCGCATTCTTTCCCACACTCCCGCAGAGCAATTACAGAGTCTGTTCACGGCCCTGGCGCAGCCTTCGGTGATGAATGCCGATCCCCGTTACCCCGGCGACCGTTCGGACCAGACCCCGCTGCTGGAGCGGCTCATCAGCCGTACCGACGGTGATAACTACGCTTTACTGATGCGATCGCTCACGGATCGCCTGCAGCAAATGCCCGGCTTTTCCGAACAGCTTACCCGTCTGCTTACCGAAGAGGAGATCGGCCGGCGGCATTTTATCTGGAACGAGCGCTGGCTGCTGACCCCGGAAATAGGGCAATTACAGTACATGGTGAATCTTACGGGAAACGGAAAGGTGAAGGTGAGTACAGGCAGGGTTAGCCAAGTACAGGTCAACTCCCCGGTCAACAGCAACTTACCCACCTACTATGTATCCTATAACAGCGAACCACCCGTGGAGCTGGAATACTTTGAGCCTGTGTTATTCACCTCGCAGTGTGAGCTGCCCGCCTTTGCCGAAGGAGGAGCGGAGAACGGCCTTCCCATGGTGGTACCGGCGGTGTTTTTAAAGTATGCATACGATAAGCAGTTTAATCACGACATGCTTCGTATGGGAGGAGTGGCCGGCGACCTGGTGACGCTGGTTTCGGCTCCTCTGGCATTTTTCAAGGCGGTGACGTGGACCCGCAGGGCCTGGATCGCCTTTGAAGTGGCCAACGCAACAGGCAATCTGTTGGTCAATACACTGGGAGCAGATCTGCCTCCGGGCTTTGAGGATATCGTGCAGCAGAGCAATTACCTGATGATAGCTGTTGGAGGGAAGAATATACTCAAGGGAGGTTACCAGTCGCTCTCGTTCGCCCTGGCGGGTACCAAAGAGTTCACGAGCCGGGTATCCAAGGAACTTGCCCTTACCCTGGCCCGTTCCTTAAATGCGGAATCGGCACCCGGTCTTACCCGTCTGCAAAAGCTGCAGGAGTTATCAGCCACCTCCCTCTCGGCCAAAGCCATCACGCGCTTTTACGAAAAGCTCAAAACCCTATACAAGGATTCCTTCAAACGCGATCTTGAAGCCGATCTTCTGCCACCCCTTCCCACCGGCCTCCCCTCCTGGGTCAGCGAAATCAAAACAGTGGAGGATTATTTG
>JADZBD010000015.1 GCA_020852255.1 Bacteroidia bacterium
TCCGCAAAAAGGGACTTCCAACTTAAAAAAGGGGGAAGTCCCTTTTCTTCTTCCCCAAAACTGCCTGATAATCGAGCGATTTCAGCAATTACCGAATTTATTTTTACGGTTCGAAATGCGCCTAAATTCTTGTCATAGGCTAAACCGGAAGGAAAGACAAGTTTCTGCAATTTCTCCCGTAAGTTCAATCCTCCCTGCGCCCATAATGAGGTGAGATTCAGGCAGAAATTTACTGCTTGCTTGAGTTTTCCTCCGAGGTTCGAAATGGCAACCCCCACTTTAGTCAACTCTGCGAGCATTTTCTCCCGATCACCCGCCAGTTTGCTCGTTAGGCGTTCAAAAACTTCCCTGGTCATTTCTTCCTTGACATAGAATTTTTCTTCCAGCACAACCAAGCCGTTTTCCAGCTCTCCTAATTGCTTTTGGAAGCGTATTTCCTTTTCAGAGCTATCCTTATTAGCTTCATTATAATCATGCTCCAGCTTCCATATAATAGCATCTATAAGGGATTCCTTCACTTGATACTTTCCCAACTCCTCCAGGAACAGTTTGTGCATATCCTTTGCGCTTTTATTACACTTGCATCCTACTTTGCGGCACTTGTAGTAATAAAGATTCTTTTTCTTAACGATGTAGCCTGTTAAGGGTTCGTTGCAATCCGCACATTTTAGAAACACCTTCAGCGGCACTCCCTCGTTCTCCCTTTTATGCGGTACTCCATATTTTGTGGAGCTAAGGCGAATGTCATTAACCTTATAAAACACTTCCTTGCTCACCATTGGCTCGTGTTTACCTTCAACCACCTTGCCGTCCAAAATTCCGTGTGCGATTAGACCAGCGTAAAATGGATTTTTAAAGATTTTATAAATACGCTGCTTGTAGGTTTTCACACCGATCTTTTCCAGCATCTTAATGATCTCTTCGTTCTTATACCCCTCCAGCTTCCATTCCCAAGCCTTTCGGAGCTTCTTGCCGTATTCATTCAACACGATCTTTCTCTCTCCATTGATCTTGACCGTATCATATCCGACAGGGGCTGGAATACACCATTCCCCTTGCTCATACTTTGACTTCAAACCGGCATGAGTTACCTGTTGTCGTTGTACGTTGTCCCATTTTGCGAAGATGAGTTGCATTTCCTGAAAGAGAACACCATTGCTGTTAGAAGTATCAATAGGTTCGGTTACAGCAATAATGTGAATGCCATACTTGCTTCTCAGTTCATCAGCAATAGAAATAGCTTTGCCTCCAGTGCGGCTGAACCTCGTCATTTTATAGACTAAGATAGTGCTGATCTTTCCCTTACTCCGTTTGCAGAACTCGATCATGCGTTGAAATTCTTTTCGCTCATCGGTCTTTGCGCTCTCATATGTTGCACCAAAGCCCGCTACGATTTGCAACTTGAATCTCTTGGCAAATTCTTCAATCGCCTTGTTTTGGTTATCTATGGATTCGTTCGTATCAAACTGTTTTTTGCCCGACACCCGTGTGTACTTAATGACCATACGCGAATCCACTTTTTTAATCGTGGTTTTACTCTTTCGCCCGAACTTGTGATTCAAAGCCGCTTGTACTTCTGTATTCATGCTGCCTGTTTTAAATTATCCTGGTTATTTTTTTCGTTTAGCTCCTGCTGATATTGGAATTCAACAATAATGCTCACCAATGCTTCAATAGCGAAAAGGATTTCTTGCGCCTGTTCGTCTGTTAGCTTTTCACCTTTCATCAGTTCCTTTAATTTTTGCACCGTTAACGGTTCCTTCTTTGGATTGATTCCCTGGTACTTTCTTAGCTCAACTATTTTTCCTTTTTCCTTCATGTTTCTATAATTGGAAAAAGGCCCCGCGTATCTTATTAATATATTGATTATCAACATATTACAAATGTACGGAGCCTTTTTGAATTGGCAAAATCCTAAATAATCCTACTCAAAAATGTCCATCGCCCCGCCCTGGTTATACCGTCCGAACTGCACGGCTTTACCGGGCTGGGGTATTTCGATCACCACGTCCACATCATGCTGGAATTCGTTCTTGCCCCGGAAGTTTCCGTCTTTGGTCGTCTGAAAAACAAAAATGAATGACTTACCCTTGTGGGTTTTGCGAAGCGAATCCAGGTGAGCAGGTGAAAGACCGAGCTTGTTCACGCTGTCCAGGAAAATAAAATCATAGCCCGATAAATCTTCAGGAAGGTAATCGCTCACAAAAAGATTCGGGTGCTTTACGTTTTTATCATTAAGTTTTATCTGTAAGGTTTTGTCAAGCCCTTCTTCCCTTGCCACATACAATACCTTTCCGTGATTACGGGCCAGATATCCGGCAAACTCCACGCACAGGTAAGACTTACCCATCTTTGGCCGTCCAAATACCATTGCTGAGAATCCTGGTGCGGGATCTCCTATCAGCTCTCTCCACTTTCCGGTAAAGCCGATGGAATCAAATGTCATATCCGCGAATTCCATGCTGCTCATCAGCTTATTGTCCTCGCCTTCCTCGATTCCATTCAATCCGCATTCGCACCCCTCAAGATCATCTCCGCTGTGAACTTGTTCCATCCATTCCCAATTAATCGCATTTAACAAGTCATCCATGCTTTTATACCAATCGGAATCAAAGCCGAATCCTTCGAGCTTAATGGCTCCAGATTTTTCCTTGCGAATACCTGTAATTAAAATCTGTATTCTGCTCTCATCGGAAGTTCCTCTCGGATAAAACGGCTTTTTGAATGTGACTATGTTTCCCTTTTTTATCGTCTTAATTCTTTTCTCCCGCGTATCGTATAGCTTTTCTCTTTTACGTGTTCCCAATAATCCTAACAAGCCATTCAGCTCTGCCGAATTCATCGGAAGGGTTTTTGCTTTTTTATCTTCTAAAAATTCTTTGAGGGATTTCCAGATTTCATTGAGCTTAACTGCGTACTTATCGTCCTTTACGATCTTTCCCTTTTTTACCGCCCGATTCATCTGCTCATAAAGCTTTGCTGCCTTCTCCTTTATACCGACCTTCCCATGCAGGCTCACGTATCGCTTGATAAACTGGATTGACTTGAAAACACTTTCTCCATTGATCTCTTCCTTGAACTCAGCAATGACCTTTCCAGGAATCTCGATTTCAGCCGTGCGGCCTTTCATTCCATTGTAAACTTTGAGCAGGTTCTCCTGGATATAAAGCACTTGCTTTGCCCATTCAGATTCCTTCCTTATTCTGCGCTCCAGTATCGCCCGCTGAAGGCCGTTGATAAACCGAAGCAGTTCATCTTTGGTCTTGCGCTTGCCATTCAGGTTGAGATACCTTTTCATAAAACGTAGTTCTTCCGGTATGCGTTCTACAAGCTCGACATCTTCTTCCTCCTCAGCCGCAGGTTCCTTTTCCTTGCGCTCCTTCCTGGGCTTTTCTTCTTTTGGTTTGCGCTCCTGCTTCTGCTCGGAGGATCGCTGCTTTTTCTCCTCCTTTACAGGAAGATGGCTCGACAGCTTTTCAAAATAGTCATCCACGACTTTCTTAATGGTGGGACTGGAGTGATAGGTATTCCAGTCCATTCCGCTTTGCGTAACCTTGTTCACGAATTCGTGTCCCTTCTGCAAAGGAGCAGGCAGGGATGAAATGTCGAGGGAGTTTACCTTGCTGTAATAATTGTCTGCGTTTATCATGGTAATTAGTTTTTATGCTGCCATTAGTTCGAGTTCAAGAGCCAGGGCTTCTGCTTCCAGCTCATATATTTTCATCATGTCGCTATTTTCTTCCTCTGCCGGAGGAGCCAGAATCTTCCTTCGGGACGAACTGCGCTTGTGCTTTTCATCCTTTATCATATCAAACTGGAAGTTGGTGAGGGTTATGGCGGAACTGAATTTGTCCTGGAGGATTTCAATAAAGGGTTCAATCTTTTTGAAAGGAAACGTAGAGACCATTTTATCTGAAACCTTATCGAAATTGTTCCCGTCCACGATCTCCAGAATATCTCTATCCAGGTAAATTTCTCCGCCCTTAACACGCGAAGCAGGTACGATCACCTTGAACCCTTCGCCCTGCCGGAATATCCCGATGTTATTATTGGTGTAGATAGCAGCACCGTTAGCCAGGGATTTTATAATCGTGATCGCTTTACCAATAGGAACAACCACTTTATCTCCGATATGCTCTGCTGGAATCCAGTTCTCAGGCATCAGGATTCCCTTCTTGACCTCTCCATCCTTCATAGTATAGCTCACCAGCTTTCCCTTGAAATCGCTGAACGCTTGGAGCAGGTTTCCGGTTATGATATGCCGGGTCTTGCGGTCCGTTACATTGTTCTTAATAGCCTTTTCCCAATCAGCCAGGAATTCTTCCTTCCCTGTGTCCTCAACCCCTGTGCTGGCTCCCATGATGGCTGTAATGTCATCCGAATAGCTGGCAGGAATAGCGATGTACTTGCTGCTGTTTGCAATGGCAAAGCGCAGCTTCATCGCGCTGGGTGCGTACGGATTCTTCTTTTTCTTGTCTATAATGAATCCCAAAAAGGTTGAAAGGATGAGTTCCTGCCCTTCACTATATGACTGAATGGGATAACTCAGCCTCTTACCGATATGGAAGTATTTGAATATCCGCTTTAGATACTGCGAACGATTTTCAAATGAGGTTTGCGTTTGCTCAAGCTGTTTCTCTCTTGCATCGTTGAGCTCTTTCTCGCGTTCATTTATAGCATCAAGCCTTTGCTTTTCGCTTTTGATCTTCTGAATTTTCTTTTCACCTGGAATCTCCTTTATCAGTTCATCATATTTATCATTCACTTCTTTCGTTTCTTCCTCCAGGCGTTTAGCAACGAAGATTTCATATTCGCTCTGAAGCTCTGCCTGTAACGCATGAGCGTCCATTTTGCCGAGCGATTCTTTAAGCAGGTTCTCCAACTCCGTTTTTGAGAAAGGTTTTTTCAGCACGTTAGCTTTTACCGTTTCCAGGATGCTGTCATCTCCGAAAGTGCTGTCACCGCCTTTGCCCATCTTGATAATGCTCCTGCCGGTACGCTCTGCTTGCAAATCCATTGCCTCCACTTCCAGATCATATTCGCCTATCTGTTTGAGGTATTCGGTAAAGTCATTGTACCGCTCCGCAATTTCATTGTAGAAGTCCTGCTGCATTTTGGTGGAAAGAACGGCTACTCGTCCGGAGACCTTGTGCGCTGCATCTTCCACCGTTTCCTTGTCATCACTTTTGGTTGTTTTCAGGTGAAGGGGATCATTGAGCAGTTCGTTTACTGCGGGATTCTCGATCAGGTATTCCTTCACGATCTTATCTCCGTATTTATTCAGGAAATCCGGCACATCAAGAATTTTAGTGCTTTGCTTTTGATTGGAGGTAGTATTTGCATCCAGGGACTTGAGTTTCTTCTGAAGCATCATCATCAGCCGCTTCTCTGCTGGTATTGCAGAGTTCACATAGTCGTAAATCGGTTTTAGAATTTGACCCGTGCGGTTAATGCGACCGCGCTTCTGCACTTCGGTATTGATGTCAAGCTCTGCCTGAAGCACGATCATTACACGCTGTTTTACTTCCGAGGCCGGAACCTTCGCAGTAGGAATTGCATGAGCCGATGCACCCGTGCTGCCGGACTGATTAATCATCAACACATCCACTTCGTTGTTGTTGAATTGACGGAAAGCATCATTGGTGTTGATGCGTTTGCGCTGAAGCACCAGCCCCTTGCTTGTTTTTGAATTGATTTGGAGTTCGTATTTCCTTCCGGTTACTTCGGCAACGGAATATCCTGCGTCCTGGATTTTCTTTATGACAATATCAATCGGAGAAATGGTGATCCCGGTGGAAGCCGCTTTTATCCTCTCCATGATCCGAGTGTACTCTACCTGGGCTTCTACCGATAAATCCGAAATCTCAAACTTTTTGTGAATGGGGTTTCCATCTACATCCCGCTCCGTATAGCGCAGAATTCCTTCAAGTCCGCGCTTGAGAACTTCGGTGAAGTCAGCATTGATAACATCTCCATCCGAAACGAACACGCCTTTTTCATTTTCCATTTGCTCAATGAAACTGCCCATTGTGGAAGCAAATGCAATGATGGGTTTCTTGCCTTCTTTGAGCCGCATGATCGCTCTTTCGGCAACCGCTTCGGCTTTCAGGGAGAAAAGCATCTGGTTAATGACGTTGAAGACCTTTGAGAAATAAGGTTGGCTATCAACTCCGGCCTGTGAAGTTCCTTCACGCAGTTCCACTTCCTTTCCCTCCGCAGCCGCTATTTTGTCAAGCTCCTCAACCTGCTTGTCAACGAAATGCTTTTGAAAGGAAATAATATCGCGGAGGATTTCCGTAATGTTATCGGCAATGGCGTAGTGTTCCTGCTCCAAGTTGTCCAGCGTGATGTAATTCACTTCCACCCCCTCGAATGAACGCTCCCTGCGAAGCATCTGTCCTTCGGCTACAAGCTGACTGGATAAAACCTCCTGCAAAGCCACGCCTCCCCGGATAATGGCCTCTACAAGTTCATCCTTTGTCATGTTCGCATCTGAGATTGCAGTCTTCATCGCGTAGATGGGCATATTGTCCGCTCGTTTGGCGAAAGTTGCCGAGAGAAACACCACGCCCTTTGTATCGGCCACGACAGACTGCATGAACTCTCCTGTGTTGGATGATCCGCTTGAGTTATGAGCTTCATCCAGGATCATAATGTTTCCCTGGGCAATTTCCCGCAGGAAGCCGGGCTTCTCCGGTTTTTTCTCCGGTGAATTGAACTGAGAATAGGTAGCAAGTACAAAGTGATACTTGCCGGGAACTTTGCGGCTTTCAAAAACCCTTTGCTGCTCATTAGCCGGTAATGCCTGGTGAATCACATTGCCGTCTTCGTCTTTTACATCTGTTTTGGATTCCCTGCCGTTCACAATAAACGGAATCAGGTTGGCCGAGCCTATTGCCGCAAGGTCGCGGTAGATGTCAGAGAAAAGATTGGCCTTTTCAGTAATAAAAACTGGCTTTAATCCCTGCTTTACCCCGTAACGGATCATCGAAGCTGCCACACGACCTTTGCCGATGCCTGTCTGATCCCCGATAATCATTCCCTGGCTTCGCGCCTCGATATTGTAGATAGCCATTGCAACCGCATCAATCTGCTCTGCGGATAAAGACTTGCAGAGTTCTGTTTTGGTGCGGTAACCCAGGCGATGACGCACAAAATTGTCAATATCCCCGCCAACTTCTTCCCGGATCAGCTCCAGGGCTTTCTGCGTTTCAAAGCTCATAGAATCGGGAACCTGGGTATTTAGCACAACGCAGGCTGCCGAAGCTGGAACATAGGGAGATCCCAAATCAGGAAAACCAAGCTGGCTTTGAAGTTCCAGGGCCTCTTTTTCTAACTGTGGTATATTTTGTTTCATGGCATTGGTTACTCTTTCGTATAGTGCCTCAAATGATTTTACAGTTTCAGCGATCACGCTGCTTTTAGTCGGGGCTGCGCCTCTGGCCGGACGTTTCCTTCCGTCAATAAGAATCATCCTCACGTCAAATGAAGTTCCCTGGCGGGAATAGAGGCTGCCGTCAATATTGATTACATCTATGACGTTATATCGGCTGTACAGGTAATTAAAAAAGATTCGATTCCTTCCGGCCTGAATCCTTCCCTTGTCGTCCCATCGCGTATGTCCCCCGATAATAATTGCAGCCCTGCCGCGATCCTTCATGCAGTCCAGCGCACGCAAAGCCATCAGGTGATCCAGCGTTCTGATCGGAAAAGTGTCGAACATCGCCTCCGTGTCCAGCGTTCCGAATGGTGGATTGGTAATGACTGCATCCATCTTCTGATAGAACTCCGGGAATGCACTCGTGGCATCACGTTTCATTACCTGCTTAAAGCCTTGCGTTTGTAAGTTCTCCCTACGGAAAGGATCAATTTCATTGACCACGATATTTTTCTCATCTCCCGCGATAGTAAGCAGGCCATTTCCCGCGCTTGGCTCAAATACCATTGCTCCTTTATCGGCTCCTACGAATATTCCTGCAAGGAATCCGATGGGAGCTGGCGTAGAATATTGCTGAAGCAGTATGCTTTGGCTGGTGCGGTGGGACAGATTCACCTGACTTTTATAAAGCTCTACAATGGAATCATACCGTTCCTTTACTCTACCAGGTGTATGAGCAAGAACTCTTGCCCTGCGAACAATGGCCAGTTCGGTAAGTTCCTTGACCTGGTTCTTGTCATTAATACCGAATGTGGCTGCAAGTTTCTCAATGGAACGCTTGGTGTAATGAACTTTATTTGCCAAATCCTTTTCGACCCTCTCCACAAACTTCAACTTGGTATCGAAGCCGTTCAACTCCGTGCCAAGCATACCTTCATCTGCAAATGAAAAATAACTGTCAGCCGTAATGATTACATGGTCGAGCAGTTGTATTTCCATCGTTGCCGCACTCTCCTTTATTTTTTTAGTCAACTCAATGTCTGCCTCGCTGGGTCTGGAATTTCCGCTCGGATGGTTATGGGCAACGATAATGGAGGTACTTGCGCTCTTGAGAGCAGCCGCCAGGATGATTCTTATGTCCGCTACTGTTCCCGTGATCCCGCCAACTGCGTGTCTGTAATACCCGATGATGTTATTGGCCCTGTTCAGATAGAGAACAATGAACTGTTCCTGCAACTGGATTTCGCCTCGCCTGTAAACTTTGCGAATGAAATCGGCTGCATCCTGTGATCTGCCAACTGATCCGTAATGCTTTTTCCTGGACGAGCGGTTAAGCCGAAGTTTCACTTCAGGAACCTCGCCTTCGCGCAAGACTCCCAAAGTGAAAATGGTTTCAGGTTTTTGAAAATATTTCTTCGGCCTCTTCATTAATCAGGAGTATGAAAGTGTTTTTCTGTTATTCCAGATTTTGTCGAAATTCTTGTTGCCTCCAGCCCATTGGGTTGTAATTACGTCATTGCTGCTCGTGATTTTTTGAATTGCCCAGACAGGTGCGGTTGTCAATGATCCTGGGGTTGCATAGCCCTTGTAAACTGTGTTGGGTGTTTTTTCATCAGTAATTAAAGGTTCCGAGAGGAGCTGATTGGTCTTGATGCTTTGCAACTCCACAATTTCTGCATCCTGTTTTGTCTCTGTTGATACGCCCGCAAGATTTGGAGTGTTGAGCAACATAGCGTTAATCGCTTCTACCAATGCTTCGGCTGAAGCCGTAGCAGGATTAGTTACATCCGCATACGCTACAAAGATGTTGTTGAGTGCGCCCATTCCGATGTCAATTTTCACAATGCCATCGTCAAGTGGACTTACTTCCCGTATCTGTTGTTTGAGGATATTTCTTGTTCCGTCTATCGTAATGATCTTCAGCGAAGCACCATTATTAATGATTTGAATAGCTGCCATATTATTTGAATTTTTTAGGTTTATTATTATCGTCCTTGCCTACTACTTGGGAGATTGCTTCTCCAATCATTGCTCCTAAAAATCCGCTCACCATCATGTACGGCACAACGTCCTTTTGTGCCGCTTTCGCATAGAAATATGCACCCAATGAGGTTATCAGCGTAAAGGATGAAACAATGACTTTCTCCTTCATTGAACTGTTCATTTTTGCAGTAGTAAAAAGGTTGTTGTACCTGATAAAATCATTGCTCCCACAGCAAGCAGTTTCGATCTTCGCTTTTCTTTTTTTAGCTGCTTGCTGGCTTTGTTCAGTTCGTCTGCCAGTCTGCTTTGCATTACTAAGGATGAATCCGTTACCTGTTTTAACATGGTAAACGAGCTTTGACAAACAATCATAGCTGAATCCTGGTTAAGGATGACTGTTTTCAGATCGGTAATTTCCGCGTTGCATAAACTGTCCTTTACATTTGTTTCCGCAATGAACTCCGTTATCTTCTCCTTCAGCGTATCGCAGTTTGATATAATGGAAATGGTATCGGTCAAGGTTCGGCTGTCTGAAATCAGGGCCAGTATTTTTCCCTGGATGGATTTTTCCTTCATCCTGGACCGTTCTAATTCCAGGTCAGTCTGCTGAATCCGGCTTTGCAAGGCCATGTTTTTATTGACCCAATAGCGGATCTGCTCCTGGTAACTGGTTTCGATGGAACTTACCTGCTGTTGCATTTCTTTCACTACAATTTTCGATTCTTTAATTTCCTTTCGGAAGCCTTCCATTGAATCGAAAAGCAAGTAGGTTGAAATGGCTGAAATAAGTCCGAATAAAAATGTTATGATAATCGTCTTCCTCATTGTTCTTCGTTTTTGTTGTTAATGTTTGTTTTTCCTTTCCGCTCGAATGAATAACCGAAACAACCGGCCCCGATGATGCTGACAAAGGAGTAGAACATATATTCGGGAATAGCTATCCCGAAAAACTGCTGTGCGATCCAGCTTATGAGTGTAGCGGCCACAAACACAAGTGTTACGACTTCACGCAGACTGTAATTGCCATCCTTGTCGCGTATCAGTTGTTTCAGAAATTCATTCATCGGTTTAGGCTCTTTCTTCATTCGTGTCATAGTTGATGTAACCAATCAGTCCCAATCCCAGGGTGAATGTTCCGACTAAAATTCGCTTGACAGATTCCCGCCTCATCGCCCGAAAGTCCAGGAGCGTATAGGTGAATTGATTTCCGTAAAGCGAGCTGTGTTTTTCGCACAAACTCATGAAGCGGTCGAAGTCTGCGGCATCCTGGAAAACCTGGCAGCCTGCCGAGAATTTGTCAATGAACTTCGTCTTTCCCTGCGCCAACGCCCGGTGAATATTTATCCCGAACAGCCCTGTGTCTTTTCTTCCATTGAAGAAGTCGAGTTTTGCATTTCGGTCATAGTCCCGGATAATGGTGACGGGGGCCGACTGGACAAGCGCCTTGTATTTCCTCTGGTGAAATCCTATCCTGTACGCATTCACATACTGACCCTGGGCCAGGATAGCCGTTCCCTGTGGTTGCATGGGATTTTGCAGCCAGTAGGTTCCGGGATCAGTAGTTGCTTTGAAGATGTGATATTCCCATTTGAGTGGTTTACTTTTGTAGAATACGTGAATCTCATCGTCAAAGCGGTTCGGCTTCGTGCTACGTGTACGCACACCTACAATATTGAGTTCGTAAGGTCGCGTGTGGAGCTTGTACCCGTTACTGCGTAGGATGGATTTTACCCTGGGAAATACCATCAGGCGGCTTGTTTGAGATCGGGTTCGTAATTGCGGAGCCATTCTCTTACATCGAAAGAAGGACAGGCTTTTTTCACTCCCTGAAAATCTCGGTGGCCGAGTATCTGAGCCTGGGGATATTTTTCGCTCAGTTCAACCAGCTTGTCGAACATCGCGTGTTTCTGAAGTGTGGAACGGTTGTCCACCGGGTTTCCGCTCTTATCAATTCCTCCGATATAAGAGATATGCACGGAATCCTGGTTATGGCCATAAGCTCCATAGGAAACTTCCTTTTCGTCCAGGAGTTGCATGATTTCCCCGTCACGCAGGATCAGGTAATGGTAGCCTGGCTTATCCCATTTGCGTACTTCTTTCCAGTATTTTTTTATCGCCTCAACTGTGGCTGTCGGCTCTGTTGCGGTGCAATGCACCACGATGTACTTGATCTTTCTCATAGGTATTTTATTGTTGAAGTTTTTACAATGAATTTTTGTCCGTTGTTTTCAAAGAGGGTAAATCCTCCGTTGGTAGCGATCTCTGTTCCCAGGATCATGTTGGCCGGTACTTTCGCTCCCTCACTTGGTGTTCTCCAAACCGTAGTGGCCGTTATGGTCATCACTTTGAATCCGCCCAGTCCTGAAAGCGACCATTTGGTTCCATCGTATTTCAGACCCATGCGTGAGAACTCCAGGCGTATCTGCTGCTTTTGACTTTCGTCCGAGAAGCTGCCGAGCAGTCCATTGACAAGAGTTTGGCTTACTCCGCGAAGCGGGTACTTCTTGAACTCGTTGCTGACGGCTGTGTAATCCTCCTTGCTTCGCATCTTTTTCAGAGAAGCGATCACACCGCTCAGGTTCTTATTAGCTGCATCTTTATAAAGTGTTTTAGCAAGCTCTGTGGCATTGATGCTCGGAGTGGATACAAGTACATTGAAGGTTGTTTCGTCAATGGATTCGGGCAGGTTCAGCTTTTTAAGGGCTACAACCATTTCACTTCCGAAATCTCCATCCGCTCCATAGCGCGGAAGTATCTCTTTCCCATTCTTGGCAATGAGGGCATCCTGCACGGCTTTCACTCTTGCGCCTTTACTTCCTTTCTTCAGAGGGACTTCATCGTTGCGCTTTGTAGGTTGTGTGAAATATCCCGGCTGAAATGTGCTTTTCTGAGGGACAGGCAGGTTGGTTTCAGGTGGATTGTCCTCTGCATTTTCTTCCTGCTTGCGCTTACGCTTCTGGTAATAATCCCAGCCGAAATAACTGAGCAGGCCGGTAGCGGCTACGCCCAAGCCGATCATCAGGAACTTCTTTTTCTTATTTGGTTTTTCCTTTTCCATTTTAATGCTGAGGTTTCGAGGTTATTATTTTCATGTAGTCCTTCCAGTCGTCCATTTCATCTTTCAGGTCGTCAAGCATATTGCTGTTGTATTCCTTGTAATATGCTTTTGCCGTTTCAACAAATGCGGCCTGGGTTGGCATTTCGGTGAACACCGCTTTAACCGCATCTTCGTCCGTGCCGGGGAATGGTCCGTAGGTTTTATCGAATGCCGCCTTCATACGCTTCGCCCATTGAGTGTAATTAACTGAAGTGAGTTGCAGCGTTTCTCCTTTTTTTCCTATCCTGTCAGGCTTCGCATTTATGATGGCAAGCATCTCGTTGTATTCGGTGCTTTGCAGTTCATCGCTCAAATCCTTGTACATACTGCTGTTGTAAAGTTTCTGATAGGAACTTGCCACTTTCGTTAAAACCTGCTTGCTTGGAATTGATCTCAACACAACCCGTAGCTTCTCTGTATCGGTTCCGAACCATCCGTCATTCTCAAAAGCCATTTTTATCTGTTTGGCATAAGTGGCGGGAGAATCTTCGGTAAGCGTTTTTTTCTCCTCACGGTTTGAAACAAGGCTTCGGACAATTTTTCGTCCCAAAAAGAAAGTACCTACCGTAACGATAACAGTACCACCCGCATAAAGGAGTTTTTCCTTCAGCGTGAATTCTTCCTGCTCCTTATGTTCAGCCGTCTTCATTACTTTACACTCCCAGGTAGGTCTTTGCCATTGAGGTTTTAATGGGATCGTTCTTTATAATCCAAGCCAGTTTCTCCAGTTCCTTTGCCGTGAGAAAAGTGGCCAGTACAGAAAGAGCTTTGAGCTTGGTTTCTGCCTCTGCCTGCGTATTGGCAGGCACAGAAAAATCAGAGTTGAATTTTTTCATTGCTTTGATGTTTGAGGTTTAACATTCACTCCGAGCAGTTCAGCGATCACGTCAATGTTCTTTTCGTCCATAACACATTTTTCGATGATGCCAACTACTTTCTCAAACTGTCGGAACCCTTTGATGAGGTTTTCTTTCGGGTCGTGTTTCGGGAATTCCGGCTCTTTGATCTTTTCCTGGCCGTACTTTCCGCTCAGAAGCTCAAGCAGCCCGATGTTTTCTTTGCAGATATGCTCCATGAGCATTTCAGCGATTTCCCTGCTGGGAGCTTCGATGGTGATGGTGTAATTAAACTTTTGCATTGGTTTGTTTTTTTAATGGTTGGATGTTTAATAGTTGGGTTACAGGTATGATGTTCGATTTATCTTTGCTGAATTCGCGGATGACGGAAAGGACCAGGTTGAACTCCTCCTCGGTAAAGGAGGCTTTCATGTTCCTGCCCAGACCGATGAAAAACTGATCTTCCTCCGATGCAGCTTCCTCGTCTGATGGTTTCATCTTAAAGCTGGCCTCCTCCTGGGGCTTCTCATTTCCCGAAAGGGATTTGTCTTCCGATTTTTTTCCAAACAGATGAGGCAGAGCCAGGTCTTTAATGGCTGAGGCTATTTCACCCATGCCTTTGGCTTCTGTCAGCTTGGTTTTGGTATCCTCGATGATGTCCTGGAGCTGACCGATGTATTCTTCAGCCTCACTCAGCTTCTCTTTTGTCGCGGTTAGGTCTTTCTTTACCTGGTCACATTCCCATCGTTCGCGCTCCTGGGAGACTTTTTCGCGTATTTGCTCCTGAATTTCTCCCAATCCGAACCCGTTTAATGCTCCACGCTTTTCCTCCTCTCCGAAAGTGAAATGATGTCGTCCGGTGATATGGGGTGATGTGGGCGATGCCGTATAGACATTGATGGTGATTTTTCGGGTATCGGGATAGATGAATTCCTCGTACCTACTGAACTCATTCAGGTCGGTTGTTCGGTCAACCACTTTCACTCCGTCCACCCATATATCGTAATAGGTCGGATTTCCTTTTCGCTCTGCGTTGACCAATGACATCCTGATTCTTTCGATACGGGAATGTTCGTATGTCTGTGTTTGCTCGTTATTCATATTGATTACTTGTGTTTTTTAGGGATGACCTGGATGAAACGGATATGCTTAATCGAATCAGACTTGTTTTTGACCTCTACCAAACCCTGATGCTCATAAAGCATTTCGTTTACATTGTCGAGGCTCAAGTCAAAAGTTCCCAGCTCCGATTTCACGCTCACGTCCTGGGCTTCTTCAATCAGGATATAGAACTGATTATAGGAAGGCAGTTCCACCTTCTCCGAAGGCTGAAGTACCAGGTGACGGAAGCGCAGGGAATACCTGTCTCCGTGTCCCAGCTCACGCATTCTGCGGGGTATGTATTCAAGCGCAAGGTTGACAGTCATCGGTTTTTTGCTTTATGATTTCTTCAGCTTCGTACCACACATACACTTTCACTGTGTACTGTGCATCTACATTGAGCCTTAATCCTGCGGCATCGGTATAGGTTCCCTGGATCACGGTGCAGCATTCATTCACGCATACGACATCTTCTTCTCTGCGATAGCCGTGTGTCCAGGCGCGTTGACGAAAGGAATTAGTTTGGGAAAAGTTGCCGTAGCCCAGGTTGTTATCCGTGAGCCACACATCTCCGGCATAGAAGATGTTGGCCTGTTCACAGCTTTGCAGCTTTAGGTAGCCCGCCAGGTAGGTTTCTCCCCAATGGAAATTATGTTGTGCAGAAGGCACTGCAAAAGCACCGAAAGCGGCAAAGGGAGCAAAACCTTCATCACCCAAACCTTCACTCGGTGCAGCCAGCGAAGGACCTCCGAAACCTCCTCCCGGAGTAATCAGCACGTCCAGATCCTTCACCGTTGTTTCGATGCCGATAATCCGCTTTGCATCTTCCGGCAGAATGATCTGAAAGGATTTGACTTCTCCTTTCTTCCTCACGGTAACGGGATATATGAGAACTTTTTCTTTCATGCCATTTCACATTTTTCGCACTCGAAATAGTAGGAGACGCGGTATGGCTGGAAAAAAGCCATCGGATTCTGAGTGTCCTTGTAGTCAATCTTGATGCTCTTGTTTCCGGGATTCACGTTGCCGAGGTCGTAATACCTTGAACCTACCGGGGCGTTCACACCCGACATGAGCAGTTTGCTCTCGTAGTCGTCCGGAAAAATTTCATCGCGGTTGATCTCTATGCGCTGCGATCCCCTGAAGTAGAGCAGATCATCCCGGTCGCTGGTAACTGTCAGGCCCCGGATGGAAACAATGTCCTTATCCAGCTCGAATGACTTCGAGAAGATTTTGTCCTGCTGGGTCACTTCGATGTCGAAGCGTTTCTTTACGATCTTATTCATGGTTGATCTTTATTGATTGTTTAAAAAAGGAGCGGGAGGGCATGGCTCCCTCTCCGCTCCTTGCCACGCGGATTAAGGCGTGGTGATGGTTCCGTGCAGGCCAGCCCATACCTGGGTGTTGGGCGCGATACCTGCCATTGTGCCAAGCTCAAGGGTCAACTCGATGAGGATGTCATCGTGAATGAGCCTGGGGTTAGCGAGCTTGTAGTAGCCCATCGGAACGAGGTGGTTGGCTTGTGTTTTAAACACGCTGTTGCTGGTGTCGGGAACGATCTGCTTTTTGTTCGCCTTCAGGTTGAACTCCCCATTAGCAATAGCCGGGAACAGTTCCACGAAGTTGTAGGGCGTGGACATGATCGCATCCTTACTCGGGTCGGCAGCAACACCGCCCAACAAGATGATCCCGCTTACCAGGAGAGCCTGGTTCTTGGGCAGCTTCGCATTAGAAATGTTGCGAAGTCCGATCTCTTTGTCATCTTGCGTTTCAAACAGCTTGATCGTTTTGCTTGTCACGGGTTTGATCGAGTAGATCACCGTGTCGGCCAGGCGCAGTTCGCCTTTAGCCAGGGCGGTTTTGATGTGCGGAGGAAGCTCATTGAAATGTTTCTCCATTTCAGCACGGCTACCCTTGCTCGGTGTCGGGTTGGTGGTGAGCTTGTTCAGCGTCCGCATCCTTTTCACAGGATTCATCTTCTGAAGTGCGCCCATTACTTCGCCCACGAGTTCATCATTTTCTCCGTCCAGTCCCAGCAACGCTCCCGCGTTGTTGTACTCTTCTGTTGCGTTTAATTCTCCAAACATGGTTTTTTTGGTTTTTAGTGGTTATTATTTTCGTTTTGGTCAAGACTCACGCTTAACCCTGCTATTTCAGGGGTCTTTGTAAGCTGTATTTTTCGGGATTTACTTTGCTGCGTATGCAGCCAATTCAATTTTTAGTAGTTCGTATCGCGTGGATCAATCTCGCCCATAAGGGTTCCCATGTTTTTCTGCTGAAAGGATTCTCCGCTTTCAACTACCTGCTTTTCCAACCTGTCCAGGGCAGTGAGATCAAGGTCCTTTCCCTGACCAAGCTCTTTGTTATCCGGGTAAGTGAAATATTGCACTTCACCTACGCCATTAGTGGCTTCTTTCTTTTCTTCTTTCTTCTTCATCACCTTATCCAGATAGAGTTTTTGGGAGAAGGTATCTTTGAATGCCACTACGCGATCCTTCGCGCCCTCGATCATGCCCTCCAGTCCTTCTTTCTGCGTTCCCTTCATTTCGGTGTTGCTTTGCTGAAAGCCATTTGCGGCCATCATGCCCACTCCGAATATGGAAGCGAGGCGGCTTTTGTAGTAGTGTCCGAGGCCGGTTATTGCTGCCCCTACGATCAGTGATGCCCTTCCGATTGCGGAACCGGCAACGCCTCCCGCCACCACGCCCACCACTACATCTTTCAGCGTTTCGATAGCGGAGTTCTTTGCATCGCCCTTCGTCTCCAGGTCTGCGGTAATGGAACCGAGTAGGGATTTTTTTTGGGCGGCTCGTTGATAAGAATTTTTGCTCATTGCTTTTTTTGTTTAATTGGTTTATGATTTACTTTTATCTGAGAGCCACCGCGTTTTTCTTCTCGTGGCCTTGCTTGCTTTTTGTTCCCGAAAGTGATTTTTGTTTTTGTTCCTTGCCGGATGAAATGGCCTTGTATCCGAGAAAAAGAAGGCCAACTCCAGTTGCACCGATCAGCGTAGGCTTGAGCCAGCTTTTGTTTTTGTCCCAGAAGCCTTCTTTTTCAGATGTATCCTGGCTGTTGCTGTCAGAGGAAGTTTTCTGATTGCTTTCCGGTGAGGAGGAATCGCTGCCGGAATCCACACTCATGGTGCTGATCTCATTTTTGTTCTGCTCGATCTCGGCAGTCAGGTTGGTGCTGTCGCTCTGTTTTTCAGCAGTCTCGTATTCTTTGGATTCGGGTGAATCTTTCTTCGGGAAAATGTTGCCTATGGATTTCAAAAGTCCGGCAATGACGGCCAGCGCACCGGAAGCGGCAGTAATCGAGGCTGCGGTAACAGGTTCTCCTAGTTCTCCCAGGGTTTCTTCATTTTCTCCCAGGAAAATGTCGTTTCCGAGCAGTTCAGGAAGTGGGGTAAGCTGGTTCACGTTACCCAAACCCTTTACGTCATGGTTCTTGTTGCCCTTGCCGGTGAGAATTGCAGCCTTCAGGTTTTCCGGCTTTCCGCCCGCACCGAAGAAAATGCTCTCCAGTTTGGTCTTGACCGTTTTCAACTTTTGAAACTTCGCCATGTCAACACCACGCTTCTGGGCTTCCGCATCACTCAGGTAAGCATACTTCAGGCGACTGGCCACATTCATCAGGTTCAGCTTCATCGCAGCCAGCACTCCGTTGCGAAGCAGAACGGTTGCCGGGTTTGCACGGTTCACCACATGGGCAGCCTTTTTCACGAACTGTTTCAGCCCGCCCTTCTTTTCCTTTTTTGGCGCAAAACTTCCTGCTGATTTTTTCTTAAAGAGTTTTCCGAACTCTTCCGTTTCACCAAATCCGCTGAGGTACTGTAATTCCATTTTTGTGTCTTTTATTTCTGTATAGGGTTCTTCGTAGTTGTAATAATCCACCACACAATCCAGGGTGATATACCTGCCGCCTGCCTTGTGTACAATCGGATAGATGTGCTGGAAGTAATCCTTCTTGTAGCGGGCTATCCGTAGGGAGTGCGGGATTTTCAGGTTCGTCAGAATGCTGCTGATGAATACTGAGTAACAATCGCAGTCAACTCCCCGGTGGCGGTCGTGCCACGTTCGGGCTGGGGATCGTATCTGTTCCTTCCCTTCCTCATCTTTGTGGTAGCGAATGTGCCTGTACACAAAATCCCAGATATTCTTACAGGTTTCATTCTGATTCTTTCCGCGAAGCATATCGGCAACATCCCTGGTTTGTGCAAGCGTGTCGCGTACCACTTTGGGAATGAACTTCACTGTATCGGAAACCGTAGCTCCCTTCTTCACCGTTTCCTCCTTGAGGTCAGCCGGTGGGAACAGAGCGTTATACTGCGTCCCTGATTCGATACTTCTATGCGTTAGTGCTTCCATTACTTTTTGAGCGTTGCTTCTTCCGTTTTTTCGTAAGGCAGTTTTTTCCAGCCCAGGTCAATCGTTGAAATCGTTTTGGTCGTGAGCTTGATGGATTCGCCTGCCAGTAGGGACTTAATCATGCCCGCGCTTATCGAAAAGATGTTGCGGGGCGGTATCGTAATCATGATCTTTTCCGCAACCGCTTCACCGTAGGCCGGGATTTCAATATCCTTGTTCACTACCTGAGAGCTGCCTACCGTTGCATCTTTGTAGATGAGCTTGATGAAAGGAAACTTGATCTTGAATTTTGTCGCAGTCGGGTTTTTGAGCTGCACGTCCACACGAAGCACCAGGCCGCTCAGATCGAGCTTGAAGATGTTCACCGTCACTACGGATTCCAGTTCCACACCTGTTCGTTTCAGACGGAACAGATAGGTTGCCCCCGCAATGATTCCTCCACCAATGGCAGAGCCGACAATGATTTTCTTCAAGTTCATTTTCCCTTCTTGTTTTTAATTCTTTCGCTCAGGTAATCGCTTGCAATTTTGAACACCAGCCAGATTGAGCCACCAATAGCGGCCTTCACCGCGTATTCAGCCAGGCCGGAAGCATCCAGGTTGGCAAACAGGATGGCTCCGGTTAAAAAGAAGTTGGAGCTTCCATCGTTGTGTGTTGTTGTGTGTCTTGGTTCCATTTTTATCAGCTTTACAAGGCAAAAATGTGACGGTATTTTAACTTCATTTCCAGTTCGCGTATGTTCATGTCAGTTCGTGAAAAACATTTCCATATCACGTAGAACATTTCCAGTTTGTGTTACCGTTTTTCATCCTTGTTGGGGTCCATTGTATGTGGAAAGCAGAGGTTCTGAAAGATGACCTTCACCTGCGGAATGGTATAAAAGCGGCCTTTCTTTTCACCCACTTCATTTTTAAATTCGTTGATCCACTTTTTTAATGTCCTGTTGCAGACCCCGTAGATTTTCGCAAGCTCCGTAAGCGTGTAAGGCTTTACTGGAACCTGCATTTTTGCTTCTTCGTTGTTATTCTTTTCCATGTATAGTTGTTTTTAAGCGCAGAAGTGAAAGTGATTGAGTATCGGGTTGAGATTTTCTTCGCAGCTCTGGCAGAACCTCGCCTGTTTCCGTCTTTCGAGGTTTCGGAGATACCATGCCTTCGTTCCGGAAAAGCCTTTGGGATTGTCCTTATGCAGCCAGATGCAGGGATGAGGGATGTAGCGGTGAGCAAAGCGGCTCACGTATTCCTTCGCCAGCAGGATTCTTTCGCAGTAAGCTGTAAAATGCTTATGGGCTGTGGCGGTGAATTCCTCGGCAGGAATTTCTTCATAGTATTCCCGGATAAAGAGTTTTGAAAGTTCTACTTCTGCTTTTCTGAAAGGATAACCACCCCACAGTATGCTGTGCGCGAAATCCCAGGTGGCATTCGTGAGAAGTTGGATCGCTGCCGGATGCACACGCATTTTTGAATTGTTCTTAATTGTTCTCATATTGTCTGTATTGTTTTCTGATTGTTCAGTATTTGTTCCGTAATTGTTCGGTGATCTGTACCGCGAAAATGGGGTGGCATTTTGACCACGATTCCAGTTCATGTCAGTTCGTGCAGGTTGACGCAGAACATTTCCTGTTCGCGTAAAACATTTCCAGTTCGTGTAAGTGATTTTTGATTTTCCTGTGTTTCTCATTGGTAAAATGATTGACAGGCCAAAGGTCTGGCAGCGCAATGGGACGCTTGCCGGAAAGAGGAAGGAAGGGTATAGAAGTGTGTACTGAGGTAGATTGTAGCCTCAGACTGTACTGAAATGTATCAGATGGTATTTTGGGGTACTAAACTGTACCTAACCGCACAGCATTGCATGGAACTGCACGGCTCTGCATAGGATTGCATGGAATTGCAAGGAATTATTGGTTCTCCAATCTTTTCTTCCAGATGGCGGAGAAACTTTTGCCAACCTCAAGAAATTCATCGTGAGAAAAGGTATCGGTTTTGGCGTTATTGCACCAATAACAGGAGAGAACAATATTGCTTAGATCGTTATAGGGTAATTCAGATTGCTTTCTGTCAAATTCAAGCCTGCGACCTCTGGTATCAATTCGTTTTGTAAAGAGAAGCTGTTTGTCCAGGAGAAATTTGATCTCGTCTTCGGTAATACCACAATAGCAGCATTTTTTCTCTATGGAATCATACCACTTCTTAAATTCTTCATACGGAGCTTCAATTTTCTTGCTCCGCCAGATAGCTATTAGCCGCTTTTCGTCCAGCATATCAGGTTAGCTTACTTATCTCCCAAATAAAATAATTGCAGCTATTCTTCAGGTATTGATCCTTTAGCTCAATGTAGTCCGCTTCCAGCTTCTCCGAAATATCTTTCCAGAAAAGAATGAATACTTTCCTTTCTTCGCCCTGCAAGTCGGAATTATACTGGATCAGCTTCTTTGAAAAGGATTCCATCTTCCGGGTGAGGTTATCGTAGCGCACGTTGTCAGTCCGTTCAAAATAGGATTGAAACATCCTATGAAAAGATGGCCCGGCCTTTATTAAATGTTCTTTTAAGTTCGTCAATGATTCTGCGGGCAATGAAACCCGGAGATCCGTGTACAGAAATTCATTGACCATTAAATTGAAGTCAGCAGGTGTATAATCCTCCCTGATAATTTTCGCCATAATTATTTTTCTTTTTCTGTTCTGCAATTATTCACCAACTGTACCAGGCAGGCCGATCAGTTTTATAATTAGTCTCACTTGATTCAGCGTGTAATACTTTCCCGTTTTAGGGCCTACCTGTGGTTCAATTTTTTTGAGCCAGGTATAGAAACAGCGGGGACTTATTCCGTAAATGATCGCCAGTTCTTTCTTCGTGTAGGGCTTAATTTCTAACAATTTGTTTTTACTCTCCATGACTAAATGGTATTTGTGGAACTTACATATTTACTCAGCGTATTTGGCCATAAACTCCTCCAGTTCCAGATGCAACGATGCTGCCAGCTCTTTGGAAGTGAATTTATGGACGTTCTTGTATTTAGTAATCAGGTCGCGCATCAAAATGGATTTCTCTTTCGGAAAATCCAACTCGATGGGTTCGCGCCTGCGTATTTTTAATTGGTTGAATTGCGAAAGCAGGTATTTCTTTTGGTTCTCAGTAAAAAAACCCAGGTCGGCAGCACGGTACAGGAGCGAGATCATGGAAACCTTCCATTTGCGCTTCAGTTCTCCGAGCAAGGGAATGGTAACGCCTTTTTCAAATTCCTTTCGCATTTCGTTTTCGGGCATCAAAAGGCCTGCTGCGAATAGGTTTGCCTCGTGCGAAATGTCCCGGTCATGTGATGGAAGCGTATGGCCGTGCATGACCAGGTGGCCCAACTGATAAGCCAGGCTGAACCGCTGCCTGTCGGCAAGGTGCAGTTTGTTCACTACAATGATCGGATGCTTGTCTTTGGTAAGAATCGTACGGCTATCCACACGCTCAGTTCCGAAATCGAAAGAAATAACAATGATCCCATTGGCCTCCAGCAGTTCTGTAAGGTTGGTGATAGGGCCTTTCGGCATCTTCCAGGCTTTTCGCAATTGCATCGCTACCTGTTCTTCGGAGCCGACCTTTTTCAAGTCTAAATCAGGGATATTGGGAACCGGGAGCTTGATCTTATGGCTGATGATTTCAGTATTGAGCCTGTAAATGTTGAGTTGAGCCTCCAAAGGCATCAGAACCTTTGCCGAAACGTGATCCCGTTTGCGGTAATTCAGGCTCATCGGCAGGTAGGCTTCTCCTTCCTGGTAAAAGAATTCCCTGGGATATTTGAGCAGCTTGCTCATCCGCTCCAGGGTAGGCTCAGGCATTGATTTATTATCCGTCTCGATCTTGCAAATAAAGCCCGGAGAAGTGTTTAGCTTCTCAGCCAATTCCTTCTGCGACATAGCCCTGGATTCCCGCGCCAGGACGACCATTTTAGGGTTAATCTGTATTTCGGTAGCAACCATAATTGGTGTGAATCATTTATGCGGCAAAAGAATGTATATTTTCTGAATTGACCAAATAATTGACCTATTTAATTTTATTAAAATTGATTTATGCCTGATTATGAGCATTTTAAAATTGTTGATAAATAGCACATCCTGATTATTGGAAATAATTTCGGTTTCTATACTTTTGACACGAATTGTCAAGATAATCCTATTCAAACATGAAAAGTCTCGGTGAGCAGATCAGGGAGCTACGCGAATCCCAGGATATACCTTTACGCATTGTATCCGCTTTTCTGGATGTTGACCCGGCCATCCTGAGCAAGATCGAACGCGGGCAACGCAGGGCCACAAAGGAGCAGGTTATAAAACTTGCCGGTTATTTTAAGGTAGATGAAGACGATCTTGTTGTTGCCTGGCTATCCGACAAAATCGTGTATGAAGTGGAAGACGAGGAACAGGCAATAAAAGCCCTGCACGTAGCCGAGGAAAAAGTTAAATACAAATCAAGATTAATAAAGAAATAATCCCAGTACTACGATTCAAAGAAAAAACTACGAATCAATTCATGTAAAACCCACATCATGAGTACAACCGCGCAAATAATTCTGGCAATAATAGGCCTTTTGACTGTCCTTGCAGGAGGAGCATTAATCTCAAAAAAAATATCGAAGAAAAGAAACACAAAATCGTTTCAATCGAACATTAAAATGAGTGGAACAGGAAATAAAGTTATTGGAGGTGATGATAATTCCGCGAACAAATGATTGAGAATAAAAAACAAGAAAATATTGAAGTAGGCGGCAGCGATAACAAAGTTGTAGGAGGTGATGATAATTCAAAGCACACGACCCACAACTATGTTTTAAGCAGTAAAGGAAAGCTGGGCAACCTTTTCAAGAAACTTACCGAAAAATACGAGAACAATGACACTATTAACCAAATATCCGAAGATTTAAAAAGATATACGGATGGCAGAGATACCATTGGCTTGGAAGAAAAATTAAAGCAAGCAAACAAGAGCCATTTGTTTGATGACTTTTCCTGGTTAAAGCAGGAATTCTACAAGAAACTTGTAAAATACCAGAACTATGAACCCGCGCAGGAAATATTTGCCTTCATTTTAGCCATTGTTCTTGAGAGGTATCGCAACTACATACGCCCGAAGATTGCTAATAATGAATCCGAAGAGCAAATACTAAACTGTTTGTCCTCGGAAGTAATTCAACCGATTTTAAAATTGATTCACGATGAGGGCTGCGATGATATAATGCAGCTTTCCGCAACAGAAATTGAAGGAATGTTTCATTATCTGACAGGTAATTGTCATATAAAGTGGTCATCATGATAGTCTATCAACAGGCATTTGATATTTATCATTCGGTATTCCGATTGCTTCGGCTTCTCGACTTTTTCAATCGATCAGAAAGTGTGGAGGTAGAAAGATTAAGAATTTGGGACTTCTACTTACTCTACCCAAACAAAATGTCGGAAATTAAATTACGGAGGGAGGAGGAAGATATAAGAAAGTTAATCCGAAACTATATTGTCAAAAAGGAAAATCCCTATGAAGAACTGAATGACTGCCGTATAATGTTTGAGAAAATACAGCCGTATCAAATTACTGCGATGAAGTGCCTTGCTTCCTATGGAGTAATCAATAAAGAAACACTATCTCTAAATAGAGTTTCTGTAATTAATAAAAACGAGTTACGTGCAAAGCTTGCGAATCTTCCTGTCTTAACAGACAAAGAAACGAATGCAGTAAAATTATTGACCTCACATTTTTTCTTGATGCCTTTGGCTGGAGAATTCGGATTAAAGCAGCGCACTGGGTTGATAGAAAGCAAATATGATGCATAACAACCTTTACATAAACCGATTGGTCATCCTTTCTAATGAAGGGAAAGTCGCTTATGATGAAAAATATCATAAAGGTGTAAATATTATCCGAGGCGAGAATAGTAGCGGTAAATCGACAATAAGCCATTTTATTTTTTATGTTTTAGGGGGAGCATTTCATGAGTGGGTTAAGGAGGCTCGTAAATGTAATTGCGTTTTTGCGGAAACAGAATTAAATGGAGCTACGGTAACTTTAAAGCGCCATTTAACTTTTAATGAGCAGGGCCGTGCTAATGACAAGGAGGGCATATACTTTTTCTGGGGGCCATACGAAGACGCAAAAAAAGCGGTGGAAGGTTGGCTTTACTTTGGCTACAATAGCACCTCCGATAAAAAAAGTTTTTCAAATGTAATTTTTGAGAATCTAAATATACCCGTAGTAAAAGGAGATAACAATATTACCATACATCAGCTCCTGCGTCTTATTTACGTAGATCAGGATTCTCCAACAAGCTCTTTATTCCTATACGAACAATTCGATACCACCCTTACAAGAGAAACGGTTGCAGAATTGCTTCTGGGCGTATATAATCAGGAGTTATATGACAAAAAACAGCGTGCATTGGAAGTAAGTAGTGAACTTGAAACAACACGGACTGAAATAAAAGTTATTAAAAAGTTTACGCCCGACCCGTACCACTTGATACCTGCGAATATTAAGACTCAAATTGAGCAAAAAGAAAAAGAGATCGAGGAGGTAGATAACGAGATAGTTGCCCTATCAACCAAAGCAAAGCAGGTGCGATATGCTAAGAGTACCAAATTGGAATTCGAGAAATTAAATGAGGAAGCGATTGCACAAAGAAAAAAAATAAAGGAGCTTGCCAATGATTTAAGTAAGCTGACGCTTGAAGTTGCAGATACTGAACTTTTCATTGATGCCCTTGAGAACAAAAAGAGAGCAGTTAGTAGTTCTATCAGTACCAGGGAGCTTTTAGGGGCATTTGAGTTAGATTTTTGTCCAGAATGTCTTAGTGAAATCCCTAAAATTGATAATAAGGAGATTTGTAAGCTATGCAAAACGCCCGTCCAAGATTCGATTGGAGTGACGAAAGCCCGAAAGATTGAGCAGGAAATTTCGTTTCAGATAAAAGAATCAAAAAAGATTGTAGAGCAACGGAAACGTTCAGAGCTGGAGTTGAAAAGCACATTTGATTCTGAACAAATTAAATTACATCAGATCCAGGAAAAGGTTAATCAGGCACTAAATGACGTAAGTTCTTATAGGGAAGAGAAGATAAATAGTCTATATACGGGGCGAGGGTTTATTGATGGAGAAATTATTCAGCTCCGTACACTTTTAGAAAATGCTGAGTTATATGAAAGGCTAATCAAAAAACAGAGTGAGCTTGAGCAGGAACAAGATGCTTTGGACTACTCGATTAAGATATTAATACAGCAACAGGAAAAACTCAAGAAAGATATTAATGTTGCAACTGAAGGTAAAGGTATATATCTGTTAAATAATGATCTTAAAAGGCAGGATGAATTTTTTGAAGCTAAGGAATTTCACATTGACTACCGTAACAACATTGCTTTTATCGCAGATAAGGAGGCAAAATATTCAGCCAGCTCCAGCTTTTATTTAAAAACATCTGCCAGGTATGCGATATTCTTTGCATCCTTAGAAATTGAACGCATGAGATTCCCTCGATTTATTTTATGCGACAACATGGAAGATAAAGGAATAGAAAAAGAGCGCGCACAAAATTTCCAGCGCATCATCGTAAAAGAAGCTGAAACTCATTCCGAAAACTCATATCAGGTCATTTATACTACGTCCTTTATACCTGACGAATTGAATAATGAAAAATACTGTGTTGGAGAATTTTATACAGAGCAATCACGTAGTCTAAAGAATGTATAGATATATGCTTCAAGGAAAATCATGGAGAATCAAACAGACAAATTTAATGAACGCCAAAGGAAGCAGAAATTTCTATCCTTCCTGCTCCATCTCCATAGGATTATTCCAAAAGATTCTTTCGTTTCTATTACTCTTGAAAAGGTAGTCGAAAAATTTTCGGTTCCTCCTACTTTTGTTCAAATTCTTCTCTGGAAAAAAATCATTTGTTTGGATGAAGGGAAGGTGGATTGTTACCGATGGGATAGTATTCATCCAAACGTCTATATGGCTGAAAAACTACTTGCTTCGGAGCAGGAATATATCGCTGGCCAGAAGCAAATAATAGAAGAAAGGAAAGAACAAGCCAAAGCGGAGCAAGTAGTTGTTACGAATGCAATAACGACCGAGACGTATAGAGTTTCCGGTGAAGAACTGCGACCCTATCAGAGAAATGGTATTGCTAAGATTTTTGAAAAGTGGAAGGAGGGAAAAAGAAGTGTTCTTTTCCAAATGCCCACCGGGACCGGAAAAACTGTCCTCTTCAATGAAATTGTGAAGATGGGCTTTGACAAGAACAGGAAGGTGCTGATTGTGGTGCATCGGATCGAATTGGTAGATCAAATAACCAAAAAGCTGATTAAAAAAGGTGTTAATGTGGGACAAATTATCGCTGGACAGAAGGTTGACTATTCAAAAATTGTTCAGGTGGCGAGCATTCAAACTCTCTCAAGGAGGGATCATCCTGAAGCGAATTTGATAATTATTGATGAATGTCACCATTCAAAAGCTGCCACATACAAGAAGCTCTGGGAGATTTACCCGGAAGCTAAATTCTTAGGTGTAACGGCCACGCCATATAGATTAAGTGGAGAGGGATTTGATGATCTGTTTGACGACTTGATCGTTTCAATGTCAATAAATGATTTTATCCAGAGGGGCTATCTCTCGGAGGTAACGCACTACTCGTGCTCAACTCCCGATTTATCGAGTGTAAAGCAGAGCAAGGGCGACTATGTTACCGGAATGCTTTCAAATGTTATGCTTGATAATTCAATTATGAAGGACATTGTTGAAAGCTATCAAGAGATTTGTCCGGGAAAGTCTACCATTGTTTTCGGTGTAGATGTTGAGCATAGCAAAGAAATGGTTTCCCGTTTTAAGCAAGCGGGGGTTTTAGCTGAACACATAGATGCTAAAACCCCAAAAGAACAACGAGAGGCGATTTTGAGTGACTTTAGGAAAGGTATTATCAAGGTCGTCAGCAATGTGGAGATTATTACTGAGGGATTTGATTTTCCAGAGTGCGAAGCGGTAATTCTTGCAAGACCCACGAAGTCTCTTTCCCTTTATCTGCAAATGGTAGGCCGGGTCATGCGGCCAGCTCAGGGAAAAAAGGAGGGCATCATACTGGACAATGCTGGATTGTGGTTGGAACACGGCCTATCTACTATCGACAGAGAATGGTCTTTATATCCGGTAAAGAAAAAGCGCAAGAAGGACCTTATGCCTACGAATGAAGTTGCCTTAGATAAGGACGGCATTATTCGGGAGGTAGATAGATTCCGGCCAACTGAGGTAAAGAATATGAAACTTGTGCCCGTTTCAGTAGCGTTAAAGCGACTGCTTCATTTTGAAACGCTGGTATCGAACGCAAAGTTCAGGGGCTATAAACTTCATAATGCTTATTATAAGTATGTCGAATATGTGGAGGAAGAAGAGCAAACAATTACAAAGGAGGAATTTGATTACATCAAGAAAAGGCTTTCATATCTCAGTACGTTGGTTGAGCCTGATAAGGCTATTCACCCTGGTTTTTGGTATCACGAGGATAAACGCATTACTAACGCTCTTGCTGAAGAAAGACAAAAGATTTTTTCTGAAAAATCCGTTCAAGCGCCTTTTAACATATAACCTATTTTTTTAATACTCTAATCTTATAACAATGGCAAAGACAAGTAAAAAACACAAGTGCCCCCTTTGCGGTTCACTCCTGGCAGAAATTAAATATTATGAAATTGTTGGGGTATGGGACGCTAAGGCTAAGGCCGAACAGCAAATAAAAAAGGAACTGGCAACAGCGCGACAACAGACACAGAAATTGGCTGCCGAGCATAAAGCCACTATGAAAAAACTGGAAAAGGAAAAGCGGCTTGCAATCAAAGATGGAATTGAAAAAGGAAAGCAGAAAGAGAAATCAAGGGCCGATAGACTGTCAAAACTTGTGAACAAGCAATCTGAAGATTTACAGCAGGCAACCAGAAAGATCAAAGAACTTGAGAAGCATCTGAAAGACGGGACAACTCCCCAAACCGCTGGACACGATTTTGAAAGGGAAATTGTCAAGCAACTTGAAAAGGAATTTCCTTCAGATAAAATTGAACATCATGGAAAAGGTGGTGACATTTTTCATAGAGTATTTTTTAAATCGAAGGAAATCGGAAGTATTTTGTACGAGTGCAAGAAAACAACCAAATTCCTTCCCGATTACGTGCATCAGACAAAACGAGCAATCTCGTCCCGAAATGCGAGTTATGGTGTTTTAATAACATTTGCAACGAGAAAAAATGCACAAGGATTCTTTGTGGACAACGACATAATTGTTGTCCATCCATACGGCACGATTCACATTGCTCAGGTTTTACGCAATTTCCTGCTGGGGCAACATACATTAAATCTTAGCCAGCAACAGCTCGAAGAGCGGTCGCGTAATCTTATGGAATTTATCAAGGGCGATGACTTTAAAAACTCAATGGACAACACAATTTACCGAACACAGGAGCTTGCCAAAATTCTAATGCAGGAGCATAAAGATCACATGAAAAGTTGGGGAAAGAGATTTCAGCACTATAATGGCATACATGGCAACACAAGCGGGCTGCAAATCGCTACTAAAAATATTCTCAATGGATTGCCTATCAATAAAAATCTGATTAAATCGGAAATTAAGCAGTTGCCTTCACCTGAACTGTGACATTTCTCGACTGTTATGTAAAATGAGTGCCTTAATCATTCCATGCTATATAAAATCACAATGGGACATTGACTGCCTGAACAGGCTGCTGAACAGCGTTAGGGAACAAAATCAACCCTTCGAGAGGGTTTATCTGATTGACGATGCAAGCCCTTTGAAATATGCCCCTCGACATGATTTTATCGAACACATTATCTTGAGTGTAAACGGAGGCCCTGCAAGAGCAAGGAATGCGGGAATTGACCGCGCCCTGAAGCTCGGCATTCAGCATATTCTTTTCACCGATCACGACTGCATACTTGACAAGCAATGGAATGCCCAAATGGTTTCATTCCTGGATCAAACCGACTTTGCTGCGGTAGGTGGAATGACCCATTCCTGGGGGAACACATTCCTGGATCACTACCATGACATTAACGGAACCCTGGCAGGTAAATGGCTTTTGCCGGATAGAAAAGAGCTATGGTATATGCCTTCCTTGAATTTCGGCATGAAGGCATTTGCGGCTGAACAATTTCCCTTTGATGAAAGATTCCCAACTGCTGCCGGAGAGGACGTTGATTTGTGTTTGAGGCTACGCAGCAAATACAAGATCGGCTTTTGTCCCGATGCAAAACTATGGCACGACTACGGGTATAAAAACTCGATTTCAGGTTTCGGTAAGTTCGTTAAGCTATTCAAGAAATACAAAAGCTCCAGCGCAACGGTTTACGAGGGGCATACTGTACTGATGTGGGATTCTTCCGAATCGATCTTTAAAGGGAACATGATACAATGAGTTTGATTTACCGGCTTAGGAAAAAGCAACCCAATTTAACGCATGGCTTCTTCGATTATCTCGGAGAAATCAGGCCATTTGTGAAAAGAGTGAGGAAACCTCACCTGGTTATTCCTATGGTTCTATTAAAGTCAATAGAATGGAGCATTTACAGATGGTATAAAACCCCTATAAGACGTTTTTACGGGATCAAGGGGAATGAGCTGATCTACATGATAACAAACGCCTGTAATGACCGCTGTCCGAAATGCGGAATCTGGGAAAGGCCGGAACCGCAAAGCCAGCATTTGATAGTTGCTCACTTTATTAATTGCTTAAAGAGGCTTCATCACAATTTATATCAGGTTACATTGACGGGCGGTGAACCATTGCTGTTTAAAAAAGACGTAATGCTGATTGCTGAAGAAGCGAAGACGTTGAATGTTCCTATGGTAACTGTTACCAATGGACGATTTCTTGACGAAGCATTTTTAACGCGATATAAGGAGCTTGGTCATATACTTGTGATTTCGGTAGATTCGGTAAATAAGGATAAGTGGAATGAATTTAGGGGCAGAAAAAACTTTGGCATTGTAATGCCTAAGATCATGCTTGCAAAACAAATTTTGGGCGATCAACTCAGAATTCAGGGAGTGCTTTCAAAGGAAACAGCAGAGGAAATACCAAAAGTAAGAGACTGGTGTAAACAGCATGGTCTTCAATTCAACGTCCAATTCAACCAGGACTTTGGCGGCCATTGGAATAACGCTTCGGGGGAGCAAGTCAATTATGAGAACGATACCCCATGTGCTGCACGGAAAAATATTTGCATCTATCCGAATGGAGATGTCGTAAAGTGTTTTGACCATCGGAGGATTCCTTTGGCAAAAGAGCCATTGGGTAACATATCCAGGCAAGATATTATCGAAATCCTCTGCACCAAGCAATCAACAGAGGTGTCAAAAATTATGAAGACCTGCAATTTACCCTGTAAGAATATGTCGTGCAATAAGCCTCAATCCCTGCTTTTCAACTGATGCCGGAGAATAAAACTGACATAATAATCCTTCGGGGAGCGCCTGGATCGGGCAAGTCGCAAACCGCAAAAAGTTTATCCAGGTATTTTCCGAAAGGGGCCCGGCTGGAAGTTGACACGATCCGTCAAATGGTGATCTCCGTTGACTGGAAAAACCAGCAAGAGCATATCAATATGTTGCAAGTTTCAACTGGCTTGGTGAATGATTTCCTCAAGCATGGTTTCAGACCTGTCATCGTGGTTGATACCTTTAGCGGAAATAAAATCGAAAAATATCTGGAAACACTTCGTAACCTGGATGGTAATCTCATCATTAAAATATTCGGCCTTTATGTGTCGGGCGAGGAGTTGAAAAAGAGACTGGAACTTCGGTCGAATGATGAGTTTCGGGATTTTCCAATATGCAGAAAACTGAATAATGACGTTCAGAATATAAGGTACGAAAGCGAATTTCAAATTGATACTACGGGTCTTATAGCGAATAAAACGGCTGAAATAATATTTAGACAACTCTGCAAGGTGAAGATATGATACAAATACTTGTAATATTTTTTCTTATCCTGCTCAATCCATAGAAATGGATGGAGTTGTTTGAAAATACTTTTTATCCTCCAAAATATCGAGCATAAATTTTGCTACATCTTTTCTGTTAATTGTCATCCGTAATTTATTTTCTCCTTTAAAACTCACTCTTATAGGAGAATGCCAATTCTCGTTGGTAAGTCCGACCGGGCGAACTGCCGTCCAATCAAGCCCGCTTTGACGAAGCACCTTCTCCTGATCCTCATGCCCGGCATAAGCAATGCCAACCTTTGTTTTATTAATGAGGAAACGAAACATCCAATTGACTTCGCTGTAACTATCGCCTACTCCCCATGCAGAAACAGTTATAACTCTTCGAACACCGCTATCGTTCATTGCTTTTACAATATTTTTCATAGCTATATCTAACAAGTTTGGAGGCGTTACAACTTTTGCCCAGGGCCAGTCGGATTTCCGAGCAATGTTCAATGCTACTAAAACTGCATCGCAACCTTCTATGGTTGCAAGTACATCTTCATATTCTAACGGAGAACCAATAATGGAAAAGGCTTTCCTCTCTGTAATTTTTTCTTTGGATTTTTCCCTAACGAGGCAAATAGGTATAATGCCCCTCGCTGCAACTTGCTCTACGAGATGTTTCCCTGTTCTTCCGGTTCCACCGAAAATGGCAACTTTTTCCATTCATTACTTTTTAAAACTCGCCAGCATTTCGGGGTTACGCAAATAGTTGGCAACCCAAACCAATAACAGCATTATTGCTTGTGGAATGTACATTTCTCCGTGCTCCATGTGTGTGGCTATTGAACCGCCTAAATGCGCAGATAGCAACAAAACGCCTAATGATGATGTTCGGGGAATTAGAAATAAAATTGCTGCAATGAGTTCGCCCAATCCTATTAACATCAATTTGCCTTCCAAGCCCCATTTGACAAAGTTAACAGCAATTTCTGCATCCTTACCTGCCATCAATTTCATGGTTGCACTCATTATGAATAATGCTGACATTAGTCCGACAAATATCCATGCGGTTATTTTTCTGCCTTTTGATAATGGTTTTGTTTCCATAGTTGTTTGAATTTATTGATTAATGTATTTGGTTGCTTTCACCCACGATAATTGCTGCATTTACACAGGCAAAAGATAGTATAAGAAACCCGCCAGCAGTCCAAACCCGACACCCGAAATAATCATTTGCCATGCTTTTATTCGGTCTTTCCTGAAATCTTCCTTTTGATCTATTGAAAATGATTTGCCAATGTCTCCGAAATTAAACACGCCCTTTATTCCGAAAGCCACGCAAAATTTAAAATACCACTGTTGGAAACTTACGCCAAGCGAAGCCGCAGGTATGAATAAAAGGAGTTTCCAGATTTTATCCGCCTCATACCATTGCATGAAGGCAATGAAAAGAACGCAAAGCGTAAAACTGAAGATAGCAGCTCTTTTTCTACGCTCAATTTCTTTTTTACCGATATTGCAAGTTCCGGGAATGTAACCCTCCTGCTGCTGTTTTGGCGAACCTGAATCCGAAGCTGCTAAGCTCATAAACAGCGGTTCATTTTTTACTGTTGTTATCATTTGATTTGGTTTTAAAAATGGTGGGGAAGCAGGCAATTTTAATAATGAATGCATGGAACAACAATCACAACGCAATTGCCAGTTCCCCGTATATTGTTAATTGGCTGAATAATAAAAACGCTCATGGATTATTTTTCCGTCTTTCCATTTCTGAACAGCAACCTGTTCCATTTTTGAACGCTGTCCGCCTTTGTAGGTCATATCAAACGCCCATTCTACCATTGTTGTATCATCGCCAATTGCCACCGCTTTAGCCTGTGCCCCGTGAAACTGTTCTATGGATGCCATCATCTGCTCCTGCGCCTTTTTCTCGCGCTCGCGGTTAGCTGCCTTTCCTGCGGTGGGCGGATGATTATTTTCCTGCATGACCACATCATCATGGTAGTATTTTTCAAATGCTTCCATGTTATTACCGCTTATTATCATGCGGTTCATTTCTTCAATTTTTTCTTTAAGATTCATAATTTCGGTTTTTAGGTTTAAAATGGTTTTTACCAGTCAAATGTAATAGATATATTTATATGTATCTATATATTTATTAAAAAATTATTTAACCAAGTCGCCTTCAATGGTCTGAAGATATTTTTGAAGTGTTTTCTTATTGACGGACAATAACGAATGTTGTCCATCCTTCTGAGCAGTGATAAGTCCGCAATCATAAAGTATTTTAAGGTGATGCGAAATGGTGGGTTGGGAAAGCGTAAAATGGCTCTCTAATTCACCGCAACTTATTTCACCTTTATCCATAAGAGTTTTCAATATTTTGTAGCGGGTTCCGTCAGCTAATGCTTTTGATATCTTCAGTAAGTTCATTTTTGGGTTTATTTAATCAAATAGACGAGCAAAACAGCAAATGCTTTACCAAGCAATAAGTTTTCCATGAACACAAGTATAGTTAATTTAATTAACAGTTCATCCTATTAACTGTTTTTAAATAATTTTTAAGTCAAATTTTCCAACCTATCCCAGTTTTGTTTCCATTACAGCGATGTCTCTGTCTTTAGACCTAATTCTCGCTATTTCTTGCCAGCCAAGTCGTTTATAAAGCGTTTCTCCGGTGTATGCAAATAGAAAAATTTCTTTTAGCCCAAACCCTTTTGAAAGGTCTTTTATTTTTTCACAAAGCAATGCCCCATAGCCACGATTCCGATTTTCGTTTGTTGTGTACATCAGGGTAAACCAAGCTCCGGAAATTTTAAAGTATGGTTCATGGTCGTGTTGTGCAATGTGGTTATAAAGCCCCCCTGTTGCTATTGGCAATCCGTCAAGTGTCATCATTACTTGAAATGGCACACTTTCAAGCGGCAAGGCTGTCAGTCGTTGAATTGTTGTATTTGCAGGAATGTTCCATTCCTTTAAATACCAATCGGCAATAAGTTCAATTGCTTTTATGTCGTCAGGTTTTACGATATAATATGCGATGCTGTTCATCTTTTTGGATTAAGTGAATTGTCTTTATGAATTATAGTAAGTTAAAAATGTCCGACACCAAATCCTGCAAAGGCAAGGAAAACACGCACTCCGTCCTTTTTCTCCTCATCAAAATTATATTTGATGCAATTGGTAAAATAATCATGCAGGTCAATTTTTTCATAAGATTTTTCCTTTTTTATTTCTCCAATCATTTTCTCAATCTGATTTACTCCGTTACAAAGGGCTGAATTGAAATCGTTCACAAATTGGGGAGGGAGTTTCTTGTTTGCCACCCAGCAGGCAAAAGTGAATGGGAAGTGGGTTACTTTATTCCATTCAGTTACCAGATCATATTTATAAGTGAATTTATGAGATAAAAGTAACGCCCTGTCGCCAATAATTAATCCGGCAGTATCATTTTGTATTTCCTTCTCATATCCCTCGCTGGCATCAATCCATTCAGGAGAGATACACCAATGGTGCTTTGCCAAAAATTTAACAAGAAGAACAGATGTTTTGGATTGGTAATCAAGGTATATTCTTTTCACTTGGTGGATAGGCACATGGCTGAACAACATGACAGAAGCAACTATTTTTTCGGCACTTATGCAATAATCCGATACTATGATTTTTCTTTTCAAGAGAGGAAACTCTCCAACCGGAATCAAGGCAAGGTCAACTTCTCCTGAAAGGAATTTCTCAGCACAGCGGGCGGGATTGTCAAGAGTAAGGTCAATCGCATGAATCAAAGAAGATTTTTTAAGTCCGTATATGAATGGCTTTGCATTGAGGTATGATACACATGCTATTTTAATCTTTTCATTCATGTATTTTTAACTCTGTTTCAATATGGCGAAGGTTTTACCTAATAGTTATTTTTGGCATCTATTTTTTAAATCGACAGCTTATTGATTGGAAAAGTTTCTTTTCTTTCTCCCAAAAGAAGGAAAACTGTCCTAACAGGAATCCATAAAGCAATAACAATAACTGGTAAGCAGGAAAGATAAACAGTATATAGGTAATTGTTTTTATCCATAAAGCGGTATCGTCTTCTATCCCTACAAGCATGAAAAACAGTTTGCGAAATTTAACTACAGAGAACCCTGCAAGTGAGAAAACAAGAAAGATCAACAACAACTGCCAATTGCTGTTAATCTTCCATTTTGTTTTCAGCTTATTGAAATACAACTTCATTTATCAGTTTCCGTTCCTTTCCACTGATTTCGGGCTGAAGCGTTTGCCTGCATCGGAAATTTTAACTCTCACTTTTTTTACGCGCTCTTTTGTTTTGGCCGCCATTAAATAAAGAACAGGAACAATGATGAGTGTGATGAAAGTGGCAAACAACAAACCAAAAATGATTGTCCACGAGAGAGGACCCCAAAAAGCAACGCTGTCTCCCCCGAAATGAATTTTAGGATTGAGTTCGGAGAACATCGTTACAAAATCAATATTGAAACCGATGGCAAGCGGTATCATTCCAAGAACAGTAGCGGTTGCGGTTAAAAGAACAGGGGTCATCCTGATTCTTCCTGCCTCAATAATGGCATCTCTAACAGGTTTGCCTTCTTCCATGAGCATATCCGTAAATTCCACCAGCAAAATTCCGTTCCGAACCACAATTCCTGCAAGAGCCACTATACCAATTCCAGTCATTACAATAGTCAAATCCATACGGAAAATGGCTAAACCGAGAAGCACACCAATAATGCTGAAAATAATTTCACTCAGGATGATGAGTGTTTTGCTTATGGAGTTGAATTGCATAATCAGGATAAGCAGAATAATTCCGATAGAAATAAGGAGGGAGTTTCTTAGAAAGGTGGCGGCTTCCATTTGCTCCTCTCGTTCACCCGTCATGTTTATTTCCACACCTTCCGGAACATTTAATCCCACCAATGCTGTCTGAATACCTGAAACTACATTGTTCGGATTATAACCGCTTAGTACATTTGAAGTAAGAGTTACCACCCGCTTCTGATTTTTTCGTTTTATGCCTCCATAAGTATTTGTATATTTTACCTCGGCAAAGGCGGAAAGAGGTACTTGGCGGATTGCGCCTCCCATGTTCATATCGCGGTAAGTGATTTTAAGGTCCTTGAGCACTTCGATGTTTTTCCTTTGTTCTTCAAGATACCTGAGTTGAATTGGATAATCGTCATTTTCATCTTTGTATCTCGAAATTTCTTTTCCAAATACCGCATTTCGTATTTCCATCCCAATTTGCCCTGTTGAGATGCCTTCGCGGTTGGCGCGTTCTCTGTCCAGCACAAATGCTATTTCCGGCTTATTGGTTTGCAAATCGGATTTTAATTCCTCAACTCCCGGAATCTGCAATGAATCAAGATACTTTTTTGCCAATTGTGAGGCATAAATCAGGTCTTCAAATTTTTCACCGCTTATTTCAATATTTATGGGTTTACTCACGGGTGGTCCGAACTGCTCCTGGTCAACCGATATTTCAACACCGGGAAAATCTTTTACCGCATCGCGTATTTTGTTAAGATATTCCATAGTGGATTCTCCATGCCGTTCTGCAAACTGAACGAATTCAACTCCCACTTTGGCTTTATTAGTATATGCGCCTCTGTCATCCCTTGATTCTGATGCGCCAATGGTTACATTAGTAATTACCGATTTTACCATCGGGTTGTTTTCACCGATAACTGAATATACTCTTTTCTCCACAATTTTTGCAACCGAATCGGTATGCGCCTGATTTGTACCCACAGGAAGCGTTAAGTAGACATACACAAAGTTTGGATCTGCTTTAGGAAAAAAAACAACCTTCGGATTTCTGATTACGGTAAGAAAAACAGCCAGTACAAGCAAGCCGATAGTTCCAAATACAATTGTTCTCGGTTTGTTCAATGCCCAGTTCAAAAATTTCGCGTAGATGTTTTGTACGGAGGGCCATGTATGTTCCTGAAACCTGAAAATTACTTTTTTAAGGAATAAATGATAAACGAGATAAAGAATCAACATCAATACAATAAAATTTCCAATGCCGAAGGAGCCAAACAGGTAAAATATAACAGAAATGGCAAGGAAGGGAATGGTTCTGATAAAAATTGCCCTGCGATTTACAGCGGTAGCATTTTCTTCATCCTTTTTCATAAAATCAACTGCAAAAACAGGATTTATTATGTATGCTACAACAAGAGAGGCAGTGAGGGTAATAATAAGCGTGATAGGCAGAAAGTGCATGAACTTGCCGATAGTGCCGCCCCAAAACGCAAGCGGGAAAAAAGGAGCGAGGGTCGTGGCGGTTCCAGATAACACAGGAAGAAACACTTCGCCCACAGCTTTTTTAGCGGCACTCTTAATATCCAATTTGCCCTGCTGATAGATCCTGTGTGTGTTTTCAATTACAACAATAGCATCGTCCACCACTATACCCAAGCCGAGAAGGAATCCAAAAAGCACAATCATATTGAGTGTAAATCCGATTCCCGGAAGAATAAGGAATGCGATGAACATAGAAAGCGGAACGGATAATCCGACAAACATGGCATTGGTCGCTCCCATAAAAAACATAAGGATAATGGTAACAAGTATGAAACCGATGACAATCGTATTGATGAGGTCATGAAGCGTAATTCTTGTTCTGTCCGACAGGTCTCCTGAAACGCTCACATTCAATCCTTCAGGAAAGGACACTTTTTTCATCTGTTCAATAATGTCCTTAATCTTATCAGAAGAATTGATAAGATTTTCTCCGCCTCTTTTGATTACATTGAGGGTAATTACATTTTTTTTATCCAGCCGTCCATAACTTTCCTGCTCTTTGTAACTGTCTTTTATTTCAGCAACATCTTTTAGATAAACCGGAGCGCCTGACATGGAATTGACCACCATGTTTTTCAGAGTTTCAATATCCCTTAATTCTCCGCTTATGCTGATGGTGCGGTTCATTTCGTTCATGGTAACATATCCTCCCGATACAGTCTTGTTTTCAAATGAAACAGCCCTTTCTATATCTCCCATAGTAAGTTTCACGGCATTCATCTTGTGCATATCCACATTAATCTGTATCTCACGGTCAAGAGCGCCAACAATATCAACACGGGTGATTTCCTTTAACGCTTCTATTTTATCCTGAAGTTCATCAGCATATTTTTTAAGTTGAGCAAGATCATAGTCACCCGAAATATTTACAAAAAGTATCGGAAATTCAGAGAATTCAACTTCCATTACATTGGGGTCGGCTGGCAAATCGGTGGGCAAGTCCTTTTTTGCTTTGTCAACTGCATCCTTCACTTTTTGCTTTGCAACGGGCACATCCACATTGGTATTGAATTCCACAATAACATTGGAAAAATCCTGTATGGAGTTACTCGTTATTTTTTTTACACCCGATATGGATTTCACCTGTTTTTCAATCTGTTTTGTAACAAGATTTTCAATATCCTTCGGAGAAGTTCCGGGATAGGGTGTGCTGACATAAATTGTTGGTATTACGATGTCAGGAAACTGCTCCTTGGGCAAACTATTGTAGGACATAAGCCCCGCTATAGTTATGAACATGGTGATAATATATATGGCGCTTTTATTATTTATCGCCCAGCTGGATGGTTTGAATTCTTTGAATTTCTCTATCATAATATTGTCTTATATATTTTAATGTTTCCCTGAATTAGAATTTTATCAATGTGCCATCGTTCAAATCCTGAAATCCGGTAACAATAAGTTTATCTCCTTTATTTAAGCCGCTCTTGATTTCTACAATTCCGTTGTAAAACTGGCCTACGGAAATTATTCTCTTTTTTGCGATTGTTTTTCCTCCTTCGTTTACGGCAACATACACATAATCGCTTCCGTCCGTATTCTGAATAAGGTTTAAAGGAACAACAATGCTTGAATCCTGTTTGTAATCAACAATTTTTAATACCGCTATCATGTTGAGTTGATATTCCGAATCATTTTCCAAAGGGCTTTCTACCATAAATGTACGCGTGGTATTGTTAATCATTTTTGTGGAATATCCGATTACCGAGCGCACTTCCCTTTTCATATCGGGGAAATAGATAAGCACTTCATTACCCTTTTTTACCTTGGGGGAATATGATTCAGCCACTTCAGCTTTCACTTTCAAGTTGGAGAAATTCACTACGCGAATAGCAGGCATACCGGGCATGATGGTTTGACCTATTTTAATGTCAATTCCGTCAACGGTTCCGTTTATGGGTGATTTTAATTGCATCATTTCCAATTGCTCCTGTAATGTTGCAAGTTTCTTTTCCAAACTTTCCTTGTTGCTTTTTGCCGACAGGTATTGCACTTCGGTCCCGATTTTCTGTTCCCATAAATTTTTTTGTTTATCGTACATCGTGCTGGCAAAATTCAGAGCTGTTTTTACTTCTTCCATTCCCTGCAAAATCACCTGATTGTCTAATTCGGCAAGAACCTGCCCCATCGTTACATTATCACCCACTTTTACAATGATTTTACTCACTGCGCCACCCATCTTCGCACTAACCACTACATTTTCGTCTCCATCTACTTTTCCCTGCACCTCAATGTAATGCTGAAACGGCTGATAACCGAGTGTACTTATTGATACACTTTTTGTTCTCACATTTTCTTTATTGCTGCCCGATAATTCTGACTCAAGAATTTTAATTTGGGCATCTATCTCCGAGCGCTGCTTTTTCAGTTTGTCAATTTGAGCTTGCTTATCGCTATTTCCGCAAGAAGCAAGTATGCTAATGGCCGCGATTGAAAGAATCAGTTTTTTCATAAGGGTATGGTTGTGTTTTATATTCATAATTAAATTTATTTGATTAATCCTGTTGCTTTATCCAAGTCCACCTTTGCCACATAGTATTCATACAACGCGTTGTAATAATTGGTCTGCGATTCTTTTAATGATGTTTCCGCATTCATTACTTCAAGGTTTGAACCCACGCCTGCATCATATTTCTTTTTAGCGGCATCATAAACCCCTTCTGCGAGTTGCATATTTTTCTTTTGCGTTGTCAATGATTGAATCGCATTTTGGTAAACAGCAAGCGTAGAACTTATCTCCAGCTTCATGGCGTTTTCCGTATAAGAGATAAGATTCTGAGTTTTTATCAGGGAAAGTTTTGATTGTTGAATGCGATAATTTTTCTGAAGCCCGTCAAATATTGGAACATTCATGGTGAACCCGATAATCCCTATCGGATACCACTTCTTGCTCGTATTGAAAATATCAAACTCGTTTCGCTGTGCTTGCGTGCTGAGATTACTGTAAAGAAAAACGGTAGGCAAATAACCCATTCTGTTTCTTTTCAAATCCAATTCATTTAATTTTCGTTGGTTCAAAAGAAGAGAATACTCAATGCGGTTTTTAAAATCAAATTTTTCGGCAACAGATGTATCAGGCATCTGTGGAATTTCATTAAAGTTCATAGTATCGGTAAGCAGGATAGGAGTTGAAATATCAAGTCCCATCTGGAATTTCAGCAAACACTCTGTTACAGTAATCAGGCGCGATACTTTTTCTTTTTCAGAAATCAGATTGTTATAGGACACTTCCACGCGGTCAACATCTATTTTTTCCACAAAGCCGTTTTGACTCAGCGTTTTGGTGTCGTCAAGCAGTTTTTTTAACCGTAGTATGTTGGCTTCCAGCAATTGCATTCGCTGCCGGTTAATCAGAACGGCATAATAGCCTTTTGATACTGCTACAACGGTTTCGATCTTGGTGCGCTGGGCATTTTTTTCGGATAGTTCAAGAAATGTTTTTGAGGACTGGAGCGCAACGATATAATCGCTGTTGAATATTCCGAGTGTGGCTTGGATTCCACCGGTTGCATTATATTTTGTTCCGAACTGTACCGGGATAAACGAACCCGGAGGCCCACCGAAAACTTCGCCCGGTAAAAGCTGGGTAGGCAATTTTTCGTAGTCCTTCAAGTCGAAACTGCCGCTGATTTGCGGAAAACCAAGACCCCTGATTTCATTTTTCTTTGCAACAGACATTTGCACATCAATCCCGGCATTCACATTGAGCGCATTATGCAGTAAAGCATAATCAATGGCTTCTTTCAAAGAAAAAGATTGGACTTGTTCGGTCGTGGATGTTTGAGCCGTTATACACATGTTCACCCCGAATAAAGCAGCAAGGAATAGTATTTTTACTCTGTTCATATTTTTTTTATGGTTTCTATTCATCTTCATTAATGTTTTTGTACTTGTTTAAGAGCTTATGTCCTTTAAGGGTTGTTATCCCATGAAGAAAATGGTCAATCATGGTAAGCTGAACTTCCATAATATTAAATTTATCAGGCGGGAATGTCATCGGATTCATTGCCATTTCCACCTGCTCAATACGCATTTTTGCGAGTATCTTCACATCTATGTCATTCCTGAAATATTTTTCCTGAATTCCTTGTTTAAGATTCGTCTCCACCATTTTAATCATTGACTGTTGCTTGAATTCCTGAAACCGTTTCCATGCTTCAGGATAATACTTCTGCATATCATAAAAGAGATTGGGATTAATCCGGGAGAACATTTCAGAAATATGTTTCATAATGAGAATAATCTCCTGAACTGCATCCTTTGAATCCTTCTCTAATTGTTTTAAACGCTCATCGTTAATTTTAAGACTTGTTGCCAATAGCGTATTGACAATCTCGTCTTTATCTTTGAAATTTTGATATACGGTTTTTTTAGACATCCCCAGGTGGCGCGCGATGTCGTCCATAGAAACACTCCGTATGCCATAGCTGAAGAATAATTCTCTGGCTCCTTCAAGTATTCTATCTCCTGTTTCCACTCTTAATCAAAAATGAGCGGCAAAACTACGGAAACTTTTTTATGTTTTATAGTTTCCTGCAAAATTAATTTTCGTATTAAATGATAAAAAAGTGTTAATTTTAGACTATTATATAAATGAATATCAGCTATTTATGATTATTTGGAATAGATTATTTCAAAATTAACGAGCAATAATTGTTTAAACAAACAACGGTTAGACAAATGTGTTGAATTAATCATAAATTCGCTTCCCATAAAAAAAGATATGCATGCTTTGGTTTAATCAATTATTATCAGACCTAACCCACGATACCGCTTTTAGTAAAAAGTGTGCTGCCGCGCTGGTGGAGGAAAAAAGATATACCGATATTAAAACATTAATTCTGGCATGTGAAGAGGAAAATGAAGATGCGTGTTTAGTTGCTTCAAGCATTATATATGAAATAAGTCAAATCAATCCTTCTTTACTGGAAAAAGAAGTTGATTCATTTATTAAAATATGCGTAGGAGAAAAGGATATACTTTATAATAATTCCCTAAGAATCCTGATTGCTCTTGCTCCTGCCAAACACAAAAAAATATTTAAGAAGTTGGATGTGATTTCAGATGTTATATTGAAAGGCGGTGATGATGTAAGAGATAGTCTCCTTGAACTTCTGGTAGTGCTTGCTAAGATTTCCCCCGATTATTATAAAGAAATTTGCGATGCTTTAAGAGTGGTGCTTGAATTTTCTCCCTCAGACGCTTTTATTGCCTGTGTAGAGAAAATACTTCCGGTTGTAGATAAAAACAATTTTGAATGTTTTCAAAAGATATTAATGAAGCGTAAAAATGACCTGCATATATCAGATCAAAAAAAGGCTAACAGGATTCTATCCCATATTTTACTCAGAATATCTTCGGAAAATTAAAGCACCCTTTCAGGGAAGCCAATTAACCTTAAATTTGTCAAAAGAATATGTATGAGGTTAGAAAAAGAGGTTAATTACCATCACTTCAGAAGTGAATACGAAAAAATTCTTGTAAATATATATTATACTAACAGTTGGCTATTTGACAACTACCAGCAAATTCTGAAAAAATACAACCTGACAGCACAGCAGTTTAATGTCCTTAAAATTTTATTTGCCAGTTACCCTAAACCCATAATGATTTCAAATATTAAAGGACGGATGCTGGATAAAAATTCTGACATAACACGCATTGTGGAAAGGCTTTTGGGGGAAAATCTTATTGCAAGAAGGCGAGATCAATCTAATCGCAGAAAAGTAATTGTTAAATTAAATGTCATAGGCTATCACCTGATGGAAAAAATGAATAAGGAAGTTCAGGTATTTGAAAAACTTGTTAGCCACCTCACTCCCAAAGAGGCAATTGAACTAAATAGGTTGCTTGATAAAACACGGAAAAAATCCGGGAAATAGTTTTGTATTGGTACGACATAAGGTTAAAATGACATTGTTCTTTGAGTGACTTTCAAGAAATCATTTCCTCTGTAATTGTATGTGGCAGGGCTGTTTTACTCAGGTTATTAAAAGTTCTCTTTATATTAGCTAAGCCAAGAGCGAAGGTGGAGAAGAATAGAATTTGACTAAGGCTGTTGGAAGTTTTTACGAGGTTTCATTATTAAAGCATCCTTTTTGTACCTTTGAGTTGTTTAAATCAAATTCATGTCCATATTGTTCAATAAATGCAATTATTAACTCTAAATCTTGGGGATTGAGGTTCGAACTGTGAACCTCCTTTCCCGCCTGATGATCAAATCAGTCAGGCCCAATGGAATGAAGGAAAAGCAAGCTTGCTTGAATTTTCTGAAATGTAATGGGGCCCGACGCGTAAGCGTCACTGATTTGATCCACTGCATGGGAGAGCAGGGATCACGCAAGTAATCCCACCCTCTCCGCAAAAAATCTATATTAAATCTGAACGGCGGAAACAGCCGTTTATCGGTTCCCGCGAAAAGATTTCTTTCCTCCCCGGTGAAAACTTTTCTTTCCTCCGCCGGGTGGTTTTTTAGAAGGATCCCAAACGGGTCCGGGAGCCATGCCCTGCGGCATGGGAAGTTTGGGCACTTCCTTTTCCATAAGACGTTCAATCCGCTGAAAAGATCGTTGATCAAAACCATTGATAAAAGTAATCGCACGACCCGTTCTTTCAGCACGCGCTGTTCGACCGATGCGGTGGATATAATCCTCCGCATCCGGCGGCACATCGTAATTGATCACCAATTCTATATTCTCAATGTCGATGCCGCGCGATAAAATATCTGTTGCTATTAAAATACGCACACGTCCGGATGAAAAATTCCTCAGGGTCTCCTCCCGTTCATGCTGCTCCCTGTCTGAATGAATCGCATCTACATCCAACCCAAGCTTTTTCAGATCAAACCGCAACACCTTCACTTTTTCCTTACGGGAACAGAAGATCAGCACACTCTTGTAATCTGTTTCCTTCAGAAGACGGGTGATCAGCTCGTTTTTCTGGGGATCATGAACCAGAAAAGCTTCCTGCCGGATCTTCTCGGCGGGTTTGGAAATAGCTATACTTATTTCCTCCGGGGCATTCAAAATCTTCTTTGCGAAAGATCGTATCTCCGGTGGCATGGTCGCGGAAAACAAAAGCGTCTGGCGCACTTTGGGAAGATGGCTGATGATCTTCAGAATGTCTTCCTGAAAACCCATATCCAGCATACGGTCTGCCTCGTCGAGAACAAGATGTTTGAGTTCCCCGAACTTCACATATTGCTGATTGATGTGCGCGATCAACCGGCCGGGGGTGGCAATAATCACATTGGCGCCTTCGGTAAGCGCTCTCTTTTCCCTTTCAAAGGTAATGCCGTCCGTTCCTCCGTAGATCGCAATGGAACTTACGGAAGTAAAGTAGGAGAAACCATCCAGCGCCTGGTCAATCTGCAGGGCGAGTTCCCGTGTAGGAACCAGTACAAGCGTATTACACGTAGCAACCCGATGATCCGTTAGCCTGCTGAGAATGGGAAGTAAAAAGGCGGCGGTTTTACCAGTACCTGTCTGGGCGCACGCAATCAGGTCCTTTCCGGAGGTTATAACGGGAATGGCCTTTTCCTGGATCGGGGTGGCTGTTTCAAACCCGATGGAGGCAATGCCTTCCATCAGATCCTTGTTCAGATTAAACTCTTCAAATCGCACGTACAGCTAATTCGGCCCTAAAGGTAACTGATTTATCGGCGGCAAGGATTATATTTGCCTATGCTGAAACTGTTCCTTCCTTCCCTGCTCCTTATGGCGGCAATGCCTCTGTACTCCCAAAACAGCGGCTTCGGACAAATCCACTCCCATGATCCCGGACATTCTGAGTGCCTCAATGATGAACAGCGCACAATGATCATGGCAAAAATTGAGGAAAACCGTGAGCGGCTCATGGCAGAAGGTCTCCTTCCCCCTCCTCATCCTGAAATGCTTACCCTCCTGAACTGGCCTATGCAACTTCGCAGCGGCCTGAATCAGTACGGGTATCATTCCATCTCCGGCGGCGTAGATCACAATCCTGCCTATCCCAACCAACTTCTGGATTATAACTGCGGAACACGAACTTATGACACACCCAGCGGCTATAACCATAAAGGCACAGATTTTTTTCTGTGGCCCTTCTCCTGGAATAAAATGGACAGTCTGGATGTAGAAATTATCGCCGGAGCCGCAGGAATCATTGTGTACAAATCGAATGGGAATTTTGACCGGAGCTGCGGCTTCAACAACAATAACTGGAACGCCGTTTATGTTCAGCATGCCGACGGATCCGTGGCCTGGTACGGGCATATGAAAAACGGTTCTCTTACCTCCAAACAGGTAGGCGATGCTGTGGCACAGGGCGAATACCTTGGCGTGGTAGGAAGCTCCGGCAATTCCACCGGTCCTCACCTTCACCTGGAAGTGTATGATTCCGGCAACAACCTGATCGATCCCTGGCAGGGAAGCTGCAACTCCATGAACTCGCAATCCTGGTGGGCAGCACAGCGACTTTACCTCGACCGCGCCATTAACCATATTCAAACCAACAATGCACCTCCGGTATTCAGCAGCTGTCCGAACCAGGACATAAAAAATGAACAGGATCTGTTTCTTGGAACGGATACCATCTTCCTGATGACCTATTACCGCTTTCTCCAAAATAACGATGTGGTGAATATCACCATCACGCAACCCAATAATGCCGTATGGTCGAGTTGGCCGTGGACCAATACCTGGGGTAATTTCAACGCAGCTTATGTATACTGGTGGATGATTGCAGGAAGCAATGCCATGACCGGTCAATGGAAGTTTGAAGCCACATACAACAATATTACTTACACAGATTATTTCTGGATAGGACTCACCGGTATGCAGTCTGCACAGGAATTAAACACCAATCAACCCATAGAACTCTTCTCTCCCGAGGGAAAACTCCTGCGCCGGACTACTGTTTTACAACTTGATCCGGAAGAAATTCTGCGAGATCTTGCTCCGGGAATGTACATCTGGAGGAGTGCCGATGGCAGGACGGGTAAGCTAATGAAAATCAAGTAGCTGCCTATTTGCAATTCCGTATTGAACTTAGTAGCTTTGTTTCATGCAAGGACCCTGCTTTTCCCGTACATGGGAGTTGACGAACTACAAGCGTATCACCAGGCGCAATCCGGAATGATTCTGTTCTCATCCGCCCATTCCGTTCTTTACAGCCGCCTCATCTATCAATATTTTTTTCTATTCTTTTTGACCTATGCCTATCTATCATAAATCCGGCAGAATCCCGCATAAACGACACGTGGTATTCCAGTCGCCCGGAAAGAAACACTATTACGAGCAGTTGTTCGGAACAGAAGGATTTTCAGGAATGTCTTCCCTGCTCTATCATGTGCACCGGCCTACGCAGATCAAGGAGATTTTGAAGTCTTATTCCGTGGAACCAAAGATTGCCGTTGGTAAAAATATCCGCCCAATGCTTCTGGAAGGTTTCAGCGTTAAGCCAAAAGAAGATTTTCTGGAAAGCCGTGTTCCGTTGCTCGTAAATAACGATGTATATCTCGGATTGGCAGCACCTACGAAAAGTTTGAAAGGCTATTTCTACAAAAATGCAGATGCAGATGAACTGCTTTTCATTCACAGAGGTTCCGGAACATTGCGTACCATGATGGGGAATATTGATTTTAAATACGGCGACTACCTGATCATTCCTCGCGGGATGATCTATCAGATCGAATTTGACGGAAAAGACAACCGTTTACTGTATCTCGAATCTTTTTCACCTATTTATACCCCTAAGAGATACCGGAATCACTTCGGACAATTGCTGGAACATTCCCCTTTCTGTGAACGCGATTTCAAACTTCCCAAAAAACTGGAGACTCATGATAAGAAAGGGAACTTTCTTATAAAGATCCGAAAGGAAGGCATGATCCATGAAGTGGTGTATGCCACACATCCTTTTGATGTTGTTGGATGGGACGGATACAATTTTCCATATGGATTCTCCATCCATGATTTTGAACCAATAACCGGAAGAGTACACCAACCTCCTCCTGTACATCAGAATTTTGAAACAGATACTTATGTTATTTGTTCCTTTTGTCCGAGATTGTATGATTACCACCCAAAAGCTATTCCGGCACCTTACAATCACAGCAACATTGACTCGGACGAGGTGCTGTATTATATTGACGGGGATTTCATGAGCCGGAATAATATCAAGCAGGGTCATATTACATTGCATCCAAAAGGAATTCCTCATGGTCCTGCCCCCGGGGCGATGGAACGATCCATCGGTCAAAAAGAAACTCAGGAATTGGCGGTGATGGTTGACACGTTCAAACCTCTCAAAGTCACGGAAGCAGCCATGAAAATTGACGATGGGAAATATTATAAAAGCTGGACGGAATAAGTAAATGGGTAAATGGCAAGTAAACTAAAACGGGAAAATTAAGAATATGTCAAAGCAGGTTAAAAATGTAGAATACGGACTGGAGAAGATCTTTGAGGGAGCTCAGGATTTTTTGCCTTTACTGGGTACAGATCATGTGGAGTTTTATGTGGGAAATGCAAAGCAGACCTCTCACTATTACAAAACTGCATTCGGTTTTCAATCTCTGGCGTATGCAGGCCTGGAGACCGGAGTACGAGACAAAGCTTCTTATGTACTGAAACAAGATAAGATCCGGCTGGTGCTAACCACTCCCCTCAACAGTGCTTCTCCGATCAATGACCATCTGCGAAAACACGGCGACGGGGTAAAAGTGATTGCCCTTTGGGTAGAAGACGCTACAGCAGCTTTTGAAGAAACAACCAAACGTGGAGCAAAACCGTTCATGAAACCTACGCTGGAAAAAGATGAACATGGTGAAGTTGTTCGCAGCGGAATCCATACTTATGGAGAGACGGTTCACATTTTTGTTGAACGGAAAAATTACAAAGGCCCCTTTTTACCGGGGTATCAGGAATGGAAGTCTGACTACAACCCTTCGTCTGTTGGATTAAAATTTATTGATCATATGGTGGGAAACGTAGGCTGGGGAGAAATGAACACCTGGGTGAAATGGTATGAGGATGTCATGGGCTTTGTGAACTTTCTATCGTTCGACGACAAGACCATTCACACCGAATATTCTGCTCTGATGTCAAAGGTGATGTCTAATGGGAATGGCCGGATAAAATTTCCGATCAATGAGCCGGCAAAGGGAAAGAAAAAATCTCAGATTGAAGAGTATATCGACTTTTACGAAGGTCCCGGAGCGCAGCATATTGCTGTGGCCACGGATAATATCATTGATACCGTTTCCCAATTACGTGCACGTGGTGTAGAATTTTTGTCAACCCCTCCCCCCGCCTATTATGAAGAAATTCCGAAACGACTTGGGAAGCACATGGAGATGATGAAAGAAGACATCAAGGTGCTCGCCAGTTTGGGAATTTTAGTGGATGCGGATGAAGAAGGTTATTTATTACAGATCTTCACTAAGCCGGTTGAGGACAGGCCCACCCTATTCTATGAGATCATTCAGCGCATGGGCGCACGCGGTTTCGGTGCAGGGAATTTCAAGGCCCTCTTTGAGTCCATTGAGCGGGAGCAAATGAAACGGGGAACATTGTAACTTTACCGGCATGTCGCGACGATCGGTTTTCCTTCTCACCTGCGTACTGGGGCTTCTGACTGCCTGCGGACCAACCAGTTCTGATGCTGCGAAATACAACGACCAGCTGATAGAAGAACAGAATAAAGTAGCGAACAAAGGTGAAGCCTTTTTTACCGCACTGGACGGGGGCGTGGAAGACATGGAAAAAGCTTACGGCGAATTCCGGGAGCAGGTGGCCTCCAGCCTCAGCGCCACAAAGGAGATCAAACCTTTTCCTGAAGACAAAACGTTTCTTCCTGCCTGCGTGCGTGCGCTTGAACTTCAGCATTCTTTATGCGAAAATGAGTATAAAACCATTGTTGCCCTGCTTTCCAAACCGGACGACCAGATATCAGAGGAAGATACGGACGAATACGGGAAACTGATCGCAGACATTGACCTGCGTCAGAAAAAAGCGATGAATGATCTGGATAATGCCCAACGCGACTTTGCCGCGAAATGGAATTTCATAATTGATCCGACCAAGACCTTCTCCGAATGAAGTATTTCCTTCCCGTGCTGCTGTTCTTCGCAGCCTGTTCCGGTGAACCGGAATGGAAGGAAGTCACGGTGAATTCCCGCGTACAATTCGCTTTGCCGGAGGGCCTCATGCTGAGCGCCGACCCGAATCCACACGCGCTGGCTCATTATGAGGATACCATGAAAAGCATATTCCTTCTGATAATTCCTGAATCAAAGGATACAATGAAGGCATATGAATTGGATCATAACCTGAGTACCTATTTCGACGAGGTATGCCGGGACATATCTTCCCGGTTGAGCGGTCCTTCTATTCATGGAATGCACGCGGAAAAAATCGGCAACCAGGATGCCTATATGGCCATTATCAGCGGTACCTCGGGAACAAAAAAAGTACACTACGTTCTGGCGGGTATTGAAAGCCCGCGGATGTTCTACCAGCTGATCACCGCTTATCCTGCGGAAGACTCGGTAAAACTCGGTCCGCAAATGGAAAAGATTCTTCGCTCGTTCAGGGAATTATGAAGTCGTGCGTTAGGAGATAATAGGGTAAATTAGGGCAGTGAAGATCGGACTGTATTTCGGCACATTTAACCCCATTCACATTGGCCACATGGCCATTGCCGGTTACATGTTAAGTTTCGGTGGGCTCGACAAAGTCTGGTTCATCGTAACCCCCCGGAATCCTCTTAAGAAAAAAGACTCGCTTTTGCCGGAGGTGCAGCGGTTGCGGATGGTGCGGGAGGCGATTGGTGACGATACCCGTTTTAAAGCATCAGATGTAGAGTTCAAGCTGTCGCAGCCCAATTACACCATCCATACATTGACCTACCTGCAGGAACAGTTTCCGAAAGAAGAATTTCTACTGATTCTGGGCAGCGATAACCTGGAAGGTTTCCTGAAGTGGAAAAATGCCGGCCGGATTCTGGAAAAGCACCAATTACTGGTCTATCCGAGGCCCGGGCACGAGGGCGGAGCGCTGAAGGATCATCCCCGGGTAAAATTGCTCCCCGCCCCCCTGATGGATATCTCCAGTACTTTTATCCGGGGTGCCATTGCCGCAGGGAAAGATGTGAAGCACTTTCTTCCGGAAGCTGTGTGGAAATACATCGGCGAAATGGGATTTTTCAGGCCGTAACCATACGGATCATGCTTTCGAAAAGAAAGCGACCATCCGTGTTGCCCAGGTTCGGATCTGAGGCACGCTCCGGGTGAGGCATCATTCCGAATACATTCTTCCCCTCATTGCAGACACCGGCAATATTTTCCAGTGATCCGTTGGGATTGGATTCCGGAGTAACATTACCGCTCTCATCGCAGTACCGGAAAAGGATCTGCCCGTTCTCATTCATCTTTTTAAGTGAAGCCGCATCGTTGAAATAATTTCCTTCTCCGTGGGCGACCGGAATTTTCAGCGCCTTGTCGCGCGGAACGGCAGAGGTAATCAGCGAATCATGGTTTTGGGCTTTGATGAAAACATTTCTGCAGGTAAATTTTCTCTCTGTGTTATGGAGTAGAGCGCCGGGTACCAGGCCTGCTTCACAAAGGATCTGGAATCCGTTACACACCCCGAGGACCGGTCCGCCTTTTCCCGCAAATTCCATCACTTCGTGCATAACGGGAGAAAAACGTGCGATCGCCCCGGAACGCAGGTAATCACCGTAGGAAAACCCGCCGGGCAGTACGATAAAATCACACTGCTTCAGAGAGTGTTCCTTGTGCCAAAGCTCCTTTACCTCCTGTCCCATGATATCCCGGAGAACATATATCATATCCTGATCACAATTGGATCCCGGAAAAATAACAACACCGAATTTCATATTTCTGCTTTGATTTTCAGTGTTAAAGTTAATAATTATCAGCGCCTTCAGTGGCTGAAAATATGAACCGCATGATGTACTATGGAACAGGCAGATAGCAGATAAAAAAGAAAGTTTGACCAGCCTGCACTTTTGGTTGCCAGCAGATAATTGGAAAGAAAAACCGCGCCAGACACCGCAACAAACGAAAAAGCCGATGCATTCCAGACCGGACTAAACAGCACACTTGCCAGTCCGAATAGGCCGGACCATATCAGGAGATTCAGATTTTTCCTTGCACGCAGTATCGAATAGGTGACTCCACCGTAAAGCCGGCTGAGAGAAAGCAGAATGACCACTGCCAGTGTTCCCAGCGTAAAATATTCCGTGTTTCCGAAGGTAAGGTTGCCGGGAAATTTCATCCAGTGCGGAATATATATGTCCGGTTGCAGCAAATCCGAACGATCAAAAAGGTAGAAAACAGAAAGAACCAGGACAAAAGATAATAAGAAGCCAATCAGGCCGGTTACCCACTCCCGCCATACAAAGGGCCGGATAAGAATGAGAGCGATCCAAACCACAGGCATAAATACAAAGGAAGGAATGTAAATGAGCGTGGCCAGTCCGAGAATGAATCCGATGTCGAAATAATCGCTGATTGCCGTCTCTTTACGATAGGAGCTGATCAGCTTTTGAAGAATCACCAGCACCAACACGCATGAAAGCATCAAGGGATGAAAAGTAGTTTGAGCCGGCGTAAGGCTCATCAGGGAAACATAACAAAGTCCGGTAACGTGAGTGGTACTGTTGAGCACCTCCTGCCCGATGGCCAGCCGGTTTACAAGGTAAGCACCGGTAACCAGGGTGCATAAACCGACAAGTGTTCCCACCACAGGCAGCATATACAGGCCCTTGTGCATTAGCCGATAAAGCGGTCCGCCGCTCTCCGGGGAAGGAATTTCAGGAGAATATATAGATAATGCCCACAAAATCAGGGCAATAAACGGCAAGGCAATAATGGATGCCGGGCGAGAAACCTTAAAAAAGGAAATGACCATTGCCCGGGAGACTTTCGGCTAAACTTTTTACTTTTGGTAAAAATACTCAAATCTATGGACGCTGTTTGGTATTGCATTGCGGATGTCTCCTACCAGGTATTTGGTATCCTCGAAAAGCTGGGTATGTTACCTAATTTCTTTTTCATGGCCTGCGGCGGTTGTGCGTTCCTGTACTGGATGTACTCGCAGAAAAAGTATAACGACGAGGCGGACGCCCGCGGTACTTTGAAGTGAAAGGAAGGCCTCAGAGGAGATCTTTTCCTATATCTGACCGGTAGTATTTTCCGTCGAATTTTATTTTAGCGGCATTCGTCAGCGAGGCGGAGACCGCTTCTTTTATATCCTGTCCTAAAGTTGTAACAGCCAGCACACGTCCTCCTGCAGAAAATATTTTACCCTCCTTTTCCGAGGTGCCGGCATGAAAGATTTCAGAACCTTTGCACTGATCCAGGCCGGTGATCTCCTTTCCTTTTTCATAATCGCCCGGGTATCCTCCGGACACAAGCATTACGGTAACGGCGGTACGGGGATCTGTTTTAAGCCGGTGATTCGCTAAAGTTCCGGTGCCCACAGCCGAGAGCAGTTCAAGGAGATCTGACTGGATTCGGGGAAGTACAACTTCCGTCTCGGGGTCTCCCATTCTGCAGTTATATTCAATCACAAACGGATCTCCGCCGCAATTCATAAGTCCGATGAAAAGGAATCCTTTATAATCGAGTTTTTCCTCAAGCAAGCCTTTCATAGTAGGTTTCACAATACGTTCCTCCACTTTCCGGAGGAAAGCATCATCGGCAAAAGGCACCGGTGAAACTGCGCCCATACCTCCTGTATTCAGACCGGTATCGCCTTCACCCACTCTTTTATAATCCTTGGCAGAGGGCAGGATCATGTATGTATGCCCGTCCGTAAGTACAAACACGGAGAGTTCGATACCCTTCAGAAATTCTTCAATAACCACCCGTGAAGAAGCTGTGCCGAATTTGGCATTACCCAGCATATCCCTCAGTTCCTGCCGGGCCTCATCCAGTGTTTCCGGAATCACCACTCCCTTTCCTGCGGCAAGCCCGTCGGCTTTGAGCACGAACGGTGGCTGTAGTGTTTCCAGAAATGCCATCCCCTCCTCCATTTCATCTTTACGGAAAGTTCGGTACGCTGCGGTGGGAATGGAGTGGCGGAACATGAACTGTTTGGAAAAATCCTTAGAACCTTCCAGGCGGGCTCCTGCCATAGAAGGACCAATCACCGGTATATCTGCAATGGAATCATCCGATTGAAAATAATCCCGGATCCCTTTCACCAGTGGTTCTTCGGGACCTACCACCACCAGGTCTACCTCGTTGTCGGTAACAAAGCGGCGGATGCCGTTAAAATCCGTGGGAAGCAGAGCAACGTTTGTTCCGCAAGAGGCAGTACCGGCGTTTCCGGGGGCAATATAGAGTTTAGAGAGAAGGGGGCTTTGGGAAATTTTCCAGGCAAAGGCATGTTCCCTCCCGCCCGATCCGAGTAACAATACTTTCATTTAAGATCAATTCAGTACAAAGAAAACGAAATATCGCGCAGGGAAGGAATTTGTTAAAATCTTAGTGTAAGACCTGTATTTACGATATTCACACCGTAACCGGCCTCCACATAGAATCCCAGGGGCTGGAAGAAATAGATATTCGCTCCTACCTGTATATCAAATGCAAAGCCTCCTTTCTGAGGATCAAGGTAATTGGCATCGCCAAAAGGTGTTGAACCCAGAGCATGCATTCCAACCATTCCCTGTACGTAAGGATCAAACCAGAGCATTGATTTTCCCATATAAGCGTGATAGGCCCCGTTCACTCCAAAAGTCCAGGATTTATAATTCCATCCGTTCACGTTGTAATCATTCGTACGGTCGCGGATGCTGGTACTTGCGCCAAATTTATTCACAAATATCCCTGCGGAGATCTGATCTGTGACGCCGTAATCCACCCTTACATTAATGGGCATCTGGTACTCGCTGCTCACTTTGCCATAAACCAGGTAATCGTCGTGTGAGGGATACTGCAGAGAAAAAAATCCAACACCGGCATGAACAGCGGTCTGCCCTTTGAGAAAGGCGTTTCGCAGAATGCCTTTCCCCTTTACAGCAGTTACCCTATATCCTGTGCTGTACCCTGCAGTGGAAGAAGTGGCAAGAGTCAGTAACCATGCGTAAAGAAGAACCTTTTTCATACCACAAAATTAAAATGTTACCCGGATTTTCAATAAAAAAGGGAGTCCCTCCGGAACTCCCTTAAAATGATTATAAGCCTATCAGTTATTACCGTTGGTGGTATTGCAGTTTATCACCTCAACAGGGTCTGCCCCGTTCATCTTGTAAATCACCGCTACTACCTCCAGATTTGAAGCATTCCAGTACTCCACACCAATGGTACCCAGATTATAAGTAAAGCTGTGATCAGTGATGCCACCCTTGCTTGTTGCGGTGAAGTCCGAACCCCACATGCCATTCGCAGAACCTCTCAGCACACGGCTGTGCTGAATATTGCCTGCCCCCACCTGATCCGCCCAGCATCCATTCTCCACAATGTAGATGGCCATGTTGTATTCACCGGAAGGAAGATCCTTGAAACATTGAGTTTTCACTTTAATGTTCATTGTATTTCCGGAAACAGATTTATGAATGCCGATCCCCACATCCGCTGGCTTATCAATAGTAGCCAAAGCCGCCGAACGTGCTACGCCCCAGGAAGTATCCTGCTTCATAAAACTACCCTCTGAGAAACGGGGAGTTCCGGGTATATCGTAAGCATTGGTAAACCACAGAGAAAAACTGGTGTTCAGGGTGTCATCTACTCCGCAATGGACGTGAAGGCCAACCATTTTTCCGGCGTTTGTATCCAAACATCCTTCATAAATTGGATGATACGCTGTACATGCTCCGCAGTTCACCCCGGTGAACTTGAAAAGCAGGGCTTTACGGGCGGTGGATAGATTGGTGATTTCATTTTCATCTACCGGTGCCTCCACAACTTTGGTACAGGAGTAGGCAAAAATGGAAACGGTGGCTACAAGGAACAATCTGAACTTCATAAGGACGATTTTTGTTTTATCAAATATAACCAGAAAACTCTGGGTTTCATTGTATAAGACCCGAACAAGAGAGTAAAAGTTGCCCCCTGTTGTAGAAATTTAAATCTCTGAGTAAATGTAAGTTAATTATAATCAATCACTTACAATGGAATATTACCATGTTTTTTTCTGGGCAGGCTAACGGATTTGTTCGCCAGCATTTGAAAGGCAGAGATCAGGCGCAAGCGGGTATCCTCCGGCCTGATCACTTCATCTATAAAACCTCGTTCGGCAGCGCGGTAAGGGTTAGCGAACATTTCGTTGTACTCTGCTTCCTTTTCCTTCCATTTCTCTGCCGGATCCTTTGCCTTGGAGATCTCATTTTTGAAGATGATCTCGGCGGCACCTTTGGCTCCCATCACAGCGATCTCTGCGCCGGGCCAGGCGAAGTTAAGATCCGCGCCAATGTGTTTGGAGTTCATCACATCATAAGCTCCGCCGTATGCTTTCCGTGTGATTACGGTGATGCGAGGTACAGTGGCTTCACAGAAGGCATAGAGCAGCTTGGCTCCGTTGCTGATGATGGCATTCCATTCCTGATCTGTTCCGGGAAGAAACCCGGGAACATCTTCGAATACCAGCAGCGGAATATTAAAACTGTCGCAGAAGCGAACAAATCGTGCCGCTTTGGTTGACGCATGGATATCGAGTACTCCGGCGAGGTAGGCAGGCTGATTGGCCACAATGCCTATGCTGCGGCCGGCCATACGGCCGAAACCGACCACAATATTTTCTGCAAAATTCTTATGCACCTCAAAAAAAGAATCATCGTCCAGCACTCCGTTGATCACATCCCGCATATCGTAGGGCTGGTTGGGACTTTCGGGAACGATAGTGTTCAGTGCAGGACGGGTTTCCGTTCCGGATTCATAGGTAAGCGAGGGAGCCTCTTCCTCGCAGTTCTGGGGAATATAACTGAGCAGTGATTTGATGTTCCGGATGCATTCAATTTCGTTGGCACAGGAAAAATGGGCCACGCCGCTTTTAGCAGAGTGTACCGAAGCACCTCCCAGGTCTTCGGAGCTCACCTCCTCATGGGTAACTGTTTTCACCACATTAGGGCCGGTCACAAACATGTAGGATGTATTCTCCACCATCAGGATAAAATCAGTGATGGCAGGGGAATAAACTGCTCCACCTGCACACGGTCCCATAATAGCAGAAATCTGCGGCACCACACCGCTGGCGATGGTATTCCTGTAAAAAATATCAGCGTATCCTCCGAGCGAAACCACGCCTTCCTGAATGCGTGCTCCTCCACTGTCGTTCAGGCCAATCACAGGAGCACCGTTTCGCATGGCATGGTCCATGATTTTGCATATTTTCTCGGCGTGGGTTTCAGACAGCGAGCCACCGAAGACGGTAAAATCCTGTGAGAAAACGTAAACCAGTCGTCCGTTGATCGTACCATAACCGGTTACCACCCCGTCACCAGGGTATTTTTCCTTATCGAGTCCAAAATCCGTTGAGCGATGCGTCACCAGCATTCCGATCTCGCAAAAGCTTCCTTCATCCAGCAGGAAATGCAGCCGTTCTCGCGCCGTCAGCTTTCCTTTCTTATGCTGGGCTTCTATTCGCTTTTCTCCTCCGCCTTTAAGGGCATCGGAGATCTTTTCGTCAAGGATCCTGAGTTTGTCTTTCATGGGTATGTCCCCGAAATTACGAATTAAACCCTACGAAGACGGATGATTTTAACGGCGGCGGTAACGAAAAATCCGCTCATATCAACGTCCTCTCTGTTCGTCAGCGGTGAATCCAGCAGGTGCCACCGGGCATTGGAAAGCGCGACATGGTAACCGGCTTTAATCTGCAGCCCGGGAGTATAGGTTCCTTTAAAGCGGAACCGAAGGTCGTAACCCAGCGCAGGAGTGATCATGGGACCCTGTTTCAGGGAACTCAGTTCAAAATAAGACTTGCCCTGGCTACCGGGTTCATCCAGATCACGAGAGGAAACATCCGCATAGCCCAGTGTAATTCCCAGCATTCCGCTGAAGGATGACCGGGGGCGACTGAGAAATCCCCTTCCGCCCGCGAAACTGAAGTACCGCGACTCCACTCCTGCTTTTACCTTCGATCCCTGAAACTCACCCGACACAAAGGGAAGCATCCACCGGCAGTATTCCATCACTGCAAACCATTTTGCGGGATCCCACAACTGCAGTCCGATGGTGGCGGTGATATTCTGATTTTCCGGCTTTCCCAAAAGAGAAGGGTAATTCATATTGAACATCCCCGGTGCTGTGATGATACCACCTCCCGCGTACAGGCTCCAGACCTGCGCAAACTTTTCCTCATGAATCTGCCATGCAGGAGGGTTTCCTTTGAGTACGGAGTAAGGCACAATGAGATAAGGCTTCACGGGAGTACGGGCTACAACGGAACTATATCCGTTAGCATGCGGCCTTTTGAGTATTCGCTCTGATTCTTTTTCACCTGCCGAGAACTTCTGAACCATGGTTAACTTACCGGTGGAATCAAACCGTTGCCACTGGTCATCCGGTTTACCATTGGAATAAGCGCCGGTCTCCTTTACCACTCCCTGCTTCCAGTAAGCTAAATGGGTGCCGTTCTTACGTCCTCTTTCGTTGAGGACATCATATCTTTTTATGTAGCCGTCGGGATAATGTTCAGATACGATGAATTGATAAATATCAGGAGCCAGTTCCCGCTTCCACATCTTGGCAATATAACGGCTGCTATCCGATGGATCCATCAGATAATAAGGGTCATTCGATGCGGCGAGGGTTTTTAATAAGGCCACCACAGCACTGTCGGAGAACACCCAACTTTCGGGTACACGCACGGTAATTACTTTCTTACCGGAACTGGCATCCGTGCTGCGGGAAGGATACTGAATCAGTACCTCTTCGCGGATGCTCTGAGCCGAGAGGAAAACCGAAACGGTCATAACTATAACCAGGAGGGGGCTTCTCATGGGACGGGGCAGCCCAAAGGTGATACTTTCTACCGAAACGGCAAAACCCCGCCCCCGGGAAATCCGGGATGCGGGGTTTTCACATCAAACCACCCACTGATCAGAAGGGAACCAGCCGAACTCCCACCGAGAAGGGATAGAGTTCAGGTCCTTTATTCTTTTCAAAGAGTTCCGACAAGGCATAATTGGCGAACAGCGTAAAGTCGCCATAACCGGCACGAACGGTTGCACTGTATCGGAAGGGATTGATGTTATAATCATCCTTTCGGGTTACGTCCACATCGTATCCGTTCATCACATACTCCTTCAGCGATTTGCTCTTAAAGATGTACTGCAGTGTTACGCCTGCGGCCAGGTGAAAGGAACGGCTGTTCTTTTTGTGGGAATTGAATTCAAGAAGCAGCGGCATAGTTACTCCTGTGGTGCGAAGTTTATTTTTCTCGTACTCGATTCCGGAATCCACCCACAGTGTGGTGAAGGTGCTGTCGGGGTTCATAGTAACCGGGTTACGAAAGGCATAACTGTTCCACTCGAAGCCGAAGCCGGTAACCAGGTTCACATAGTTCTTATAGATATGGAAATCGTACTCTCCCAGATTCAATCCCACATGCACGGAGCGGCCGTAATTAAGATCCCAGCTGCGATTGGTGTCGCTGATCCCGAATCCGAAGGCTTCATCGCCATATGCGCTCACGCCGAGATCCAAACCTGACCAGTGATGAAAATTTTGCTTTGGCTTATAGCGAAATTTTGTGCCGCCCAGGTCCACTTCGTTGGAATCCTTCTGAGTAATACCGGTATCGCCGGTCTTTTTTACGTTGGCCGAACCGGAAACATTCGCATTTATGCTTTTCGGTTCCACCGTATACTTAACCGAGGAGGCACCTGACGCATTCACCGTGAGTACATTTCTGGGCATCACACGTGCCGAAGAGGATCCACTTGTGGTAATGGTAGCATCCTGCACCTCAAATTCTCCTGCCTTTAAACTGGATGCTCCGCCAATATCACCGTTAAGGGTTTCGCCGGTTCCCGAAAGCGAGATTTCTGAAGCTCCGGTAGCGCTTGTTTTGACAACGCCGGAAGCGGTGAGTTTAAGTTTGATCTTCGAGGCGCCGTTGGCGGTAAGTTCCACATCTTTCACCACAAAATTGCCGTCCGATTTCACCACAGAGGCTCCGTTGGCACTGATTCCCGAAATCTCCCTGAGTCCGACCTTCACAAGGCAATCCGATCCCTTTCCTGCTCCGTTCACTTTCAGCATGCCGTCGGCTACGGACCAGATAATTTTTCCGGCATCCTCTTTGTCTTCGCATTCCACTTTTACAAAACCGGAATCGGACTTACTCAGTACAATGGTGACTGCTCCGGTCGCTTCAACACGGGTGAAGGTGCTGGTTCCGCCTTGCGCGCAGGCAATGCCTGAAGCGCAGCCTGCCATAATTAGTATCCACTTTTTCATAATCATAGTTTCTTTGGTTATTTCCTGTAAGACGAACAGCTTCTGGAAAATGTTACTAAGGATTTAATTCTTTTTCTATTGTGTATTTACCAAAATCTATCCGATAAGCCAGAAGTTTGCCGTCTTCGGTAGTTTGCTTATTCATCCGGAAAGGTTTTCCCGTTAAGGCGGCAAGTCCCCTTCCGGCCATATCTACGATCTCAAACCAGCGGATCTTCCCGGGTACGCGTTGCTCATCCTCGTTCCGGTAGATCCTATCCTTCACTTTTTCCGTAACCGCATCGCTGAGAGTTACCGCACCGGCATTCTCATCAGGATTATAGTTCACCATTGAACCTTCAGGAGATTCCGTTACCGGTTGTATCCGGATATTTCCGCTGAACATAACTGTATTGATCGTGCGCGGATGTATTTCCATCATTGAGGCATAACGGGGTTCCTTTTGCGGGGAAGAATGGATCACCGGGGAGTAAATGGGTGCAGTTACAGGTACGGTAAGTACACTTTCAGGATTCTGAACCGTTCCGGAATTATTATATGACAGCAAAGGAAACTTCTCATGTGAGGAAGAACGCAGTGCAATTCCTTTCCCGGAATCATCTCCGCGGAATAAAAGCATGGTGGCAACCAGCAGCACGGACGCGGCAGCAGCGATACGGTAGTAAAGCGGACGGATGACCGGTTCTGATCGCCGGTAGAGACTGCCTTTAGCGGGGAACGCAATTTCTTCAGCGGGCAATTTCGTCTTTATATACATTGCCAGATCTTTCCTGAAATCCGGAGCGCTGTTCTCCTCGATTAGCCGGCGGTCGGATGCGGAGAGTGTTTCTTCAACATAAGCAATCAACATTCCGTCGCGGTTCTCAGCGGTAATTTCCTTTTTCAATGATTTTTTATCGCCGAAACCAGGTGCTTCCTTCTCCAGTGTTACCGGTTCAAACTGTTCCAATTCATCGCGAAGATCCGGATGCAACAGCAGAAACACCCTGAGTTCCTGCTCTGCCTCCGCACTTAGCCGCCCCTCGATGTGATCGATGAACCAGGCTTCGTAGTTTTCTCTCGTAATCTTCATACCAGGTTTTCGATCTTACCTAACATTTCTTTAAGCGCTTTCCGCGCACGAAAAATATACACCTTCACCTGTTGCTCACTTAAGGACATGATCTGGCCAATTTCCGTATAGCTGTAACCTTCATAGTCGCGCAACATAACCACGGACCGTTGCACTTCGGGTAAACGTTGAAGCGCGGCATTCAGTACTTGTTTCAGATCTGAATACTGCCCCTGGTGAGCGCTTTCCGGCAGTTCCGCCTCCTCCATAAATTCCAGCTTCTTATCTCTCCTGATCGCGTCTATCATCGTTCTGTATGCCGTGGTAAACATTAACGATTTGGCATTTGTTGCGGGAACTTCCGAAACTTTTTGCCAGAGCTTTTCATACGTATCCTGCACAATATCCTTCGCCTTTTCCTCATCCCGGATATTTTTCAGAATGAAGCGATACAAGCCATCGGCATGCTGATCAACACATTCATTGAATTCCCGGACTGTCATTCGTGCAAAGGTAGGACGAACAAGGGTGGGAGAATGTTACTGCTAAACTCTTTCATAATGATTCAATTATCATAACTCATTGATTTTCTGACATTTTCATTGGCCCAGGGTTAGCAACTTCCAAAATTGAATTCCGTCTAATGTATGTGAGAATCCTCTTCCTGTTAACTTTTTTTGCTGGTGGTTTCCCAAGCTTTAGTCAAGGTTGGATAAAGACTTATCCCAATCCGGATAATTATCTTATCAACAGAACAGCTTATGATATTTTAGAACATTCTGACGGGAGTTTATATTTTACCATGAGCAAAACCGATACGCTCGGAGATGGCGGAATTCTCAAACTAGATTCCGACGGAAATGCCCTCTGGGCAAAGGCTTATTATTTCTACGCGGGACTTTACCCAAGTGTCATTGAACTTCCGGATAGCAGCATTGCATTTTGCGGTTATTTGGGTGCGGGACCGAGTTCTGGCGCGGGTCAGTCGGGATATTACAGAATCGATTCCATGGGAGTGGTTCTAGGAACCTCGGCTTTTTCAGATTTTTCACCGAACAACCAGTCTGCCAATCAGATCTATTGCTCCAAATTAGATAGCTCTATCTATGTTGTTTTTACACGTAGAATTTCCAAGTATTCGAAATCAGGTACCTTCATCCGCGCCTTTGATCTGGCTCCCCAGAACAATCTTTATAATCTTTCTTTGTCGGAGGTGGTGGAAGATTCAACCGGATCCCTGTACTTCTGTGGCACATTGCTTTCGAATCAATCCTTTGCAACAAAGGATGGTATTGTGTTAAAATCAGACACTCTATTTAATTTGCTTTTTTCAAATACATATTCTTTGCCTAATCTTTCCAGCTTTCGAAAAATCCACTTTTCAAATAACAATTTATTTGTTACCGGAACCGAAGATTCCGTAATAAATAATTATGCCCCTTCGATCCGTCCAATAATCATTTGCATGAACCTGAATGGAAACGTGAACTGGGTCAAAGGCATAAATTCAACTTATTGGGCATCTGAATCAAACTCGTTGATCTCCACTGGAAACAAGATCCGGGTACTTACAACGGATTATATTCCTACTTCCTGTAATGCCTGGAATACGGATATATCTGTTGTTGCCCTTGACTTTTCAGGAAATGTTCTATCCTCATTCTCATTTGGAGACTGCAACGAAAACACCGGGGGTGCCTTTGAGGAGCTTCGGGATGGTTCGCTTGTGATCGGTACATGCTCCAATAACAATTTCACCTGGTCCTCTCAAGTGGTATTTATAAAAACAGATAGCACGGGATCCTCACCCTGTTTCTCCATTCCAACTCAACCTCACTGGACCTCTCCCCGGCCTGTTACAGTCTCACCTTTCTCCATTCAGTTTACTTCCAATGTACCGGGCCCGTTCTGGTATTTGGTTGACTCCTCTTACCTCTCTACGGGCAATTGGTGCCCGACAGACGGAATTACAGAAAACCACCTGGATCTACACCTGAATGTGTATCCCAATCCGGCATCCCATGAAATCAATATCATTCCCAGCGAGAGATTCTACTTCCTAAGTATTTACAATGGCTTTGGTCAATGTGTAAAAGAAATGTCTGTTGAATATACGGGTGATATACACATTCACATAGAGGATTTAGCCCCTGGAATGTACTCTGTCAGAGCCGTTGCAAAGCAAAGGGCGTTTACATCACGATTTATTAAAGAATAGAAGATCAGTGCGCTGCTAACCAGTTCTCTCCGGTTCCCATTTCTACTAAAACAGGAACTTTGAGTTGGATGGCTCCTTCCATGAGAGACTTCACCACCGGTTGGATCTTCTCCACTTCGGTCTTGTGCACATCAAAAACCAATTCATCATGCACCTGGAGGATGAGGCGCGACTTGAATTTCTTTTCATTCAAAACGTTATGCAGGTTGATCATGGCGATCTTGATCATGTCTGCCGCTGAACCCTGGATGGGCGCGTTGATCGCATTGCGCTCGGCGAACCCACGTACGGTGGCATTCCCTGAATTGATGTCCGGCAAGTATCTTCTGCGCCCGAGAATCGTTTCTACAAAGCCCTTCTTTTTTGCATTCACAATACATTCATCCATATACTCTTTGATGCGACTATACTGCTGAAAGTAATTGTCAATGATCTCCTTGGATTCCGTGCGGGAAATATTGAGACGTTCCGCTAATCCGAATGCCGAGATCCCGTAAATAATACCAAAGTTTACCATTTTTGACCTGCGTCGCATCTCTGAACTTACATCTTCAGGTTTTACATGAAATACTTTGGCGGCGGTGGCTGTGTGAATATCCATTCCCTCCTGAAATGCCTGGATCATTCCCTCATCCCCGCTCATGTGCGCCATTACCCTCAATTCGATCTGGGAATAGTCGGCTGACAACAACACATGATCATTGTCGCGAGGCACGAATGCCTTGCGTATCTCTCTCCCGCGTTCTGTGCGGATGGGAATATTCTGAAGGTTTGGGTTATCTGAACTTAAGCGACCCGTAACAGCTACTACCTGGTTGAAAGTGGTGTGGATTCTTCCTGTTTTAGGATTCACCATTTCCGGAAGTGCGTCAACATAGGTATTCTTCAACTTTAATAATTCCCGGTAGGTAAGAATCTGATCTATTACTTCATGCTTACTGCGTAACTTCTCCAGAATATCCTCTCCTGTGGCGTATTGTCCTGTCTTGGTTTTCTTCGCATTCTCAACCAACCGTAGTTTTTCAAAAAGCACTTCGCCAACCTGTTTGGGAGAAGAGATGTTGAATTTCAGACCGGCCGCTTTGTAAATATCCGCCTCTACTTTTTCTATATCCTTCCCCAGTTCCGCACTGTATTCCCTTAACACCTCAGCATCTACTTTAATTCCTTCACCTTCCATAGCAGATAACACAGAGATCAAGGGTGTTTCCACTTTTTCAAGGAGTGCCCCGGTAGTGTTTTCTTTCAACAAGGGTTCAAAGACATGCTTCAACTGAAATGTGATATCCGCATCTTCTGAAGCATACTCTTTCACTTGTTCAACAGGTACATCCCTCATGGAAAGCTGCCCCTTACCCTTTTTTCCGATTAATGCTTCAATGGAAACCGGTGTATATTTCAAATAAGTCTCAGCCAGGAGATCCATCCCGTGTCGCATATCCGGACGGAGAAGATAATGTGCCAACATGGTATCAAACAACCTGTTTTTTATGGACATTCCGTATAACCGGAGTACAGCCAGATCAAATTTTATATTCTGTCCGACCATCTCTTTGCTTTCATCTTCAAAGATCTCCTTAAACCTGTGTACCTGTTCCCTGGCTTTCTTCTGATCAGTACTTACCGGCATGTACCATCCTTCATGGGCTTTCACGGAAAATGCCAATCCCACCAGTTCCATAACAGAGAAATCCAGACCGGTTGTTTCAGTGTCAAAACAATAGGTATTTGCTTTTTTCAACACACGAATGAGTTCAGCAATCTTTTCCTCGGAATCCGCCAAATGATACTGGTGCTTTACATCAGTAATGGTTTGCAATTGATCATTGGGAACTGCCTCTACGGTACCCGGAGCAGAAACACTGCTTTCTTTGCTCTTAGTAACACTGTTCTCAATTGGGTTTCCGAAGAGATCTACAGGAACCTGAGTGGATTCCGTTCCGTAGAATTCACTTCCCAGCACTTTCTGAGCAAGATTTCTGAACTCCAGTTCGGAAAACACCTCCTTCAATTTCTCCTTGTCAGGAGGATCAAGTTTTAATGCATGCTCATCAAAATGCACCGGTACATTTGTAACTATGGTAGCCAATCGTCTTGACTGCAGAGCCAACTCCTTGTTGTTCTCTACTTTCTCTTTTAACTTCCCTTTGAGTTTATCCGTATTCTGATAAAGTCCATCAATGGTATCAAAATCTTTGATCAGACTCATCGCCGTTTTCTCCCCCACGCCGGGAACTCCGGGAATATTATCCACCGAATCGCCCATCAATCCCAGTATCTCTATTACCTGATCCACTCTCTTAATGTTCCAGCGTTCACAAACTTCCCGGGGCCCGAGTACTTCCGGGCCACCACCTCCGCGGGGAGGTTTGTAAATAAAAATATTGTCTGACACCAATTGTCCGTAATCCTTATCCGGTGTCATCATAAAAGTCTTAAATCCCGCTCTTTCGGCTTCTTTCGCGAGTGTTCCAATGACATCATCCGCTTCAAAGCCATCCACTCCGATGACCGGAATATTAAATCCTTCAATTACTTTTATCACCCAGGGAATAGCCAGTTCAATATCCTCCGGGATTTCCTCACGCTGGGCTTTATAAGCTTTGAATTCCTCGTGGCGGAAGGTAGGAGCGGCCGTATCAAAAACCACCGCAAGGTGTGAAGGCTTTTCCCGGCGGATAACATCCAATAAGGTGTTGGTAAATCCGAAAATAGCCGAAGTATTCAATCCTTTTGAATTCACCCGGTGGTTCTGGGAAAATGCAAAATAAGCCCTATAGATCAGGGCGAAGGCATCCAGCAAAAAAAGTTTCTTTTCGCTCATGGCTTTTCAGCATACACCACCTCAAGGACAGTTTGGCCAACCGCTTTTAATGTATTTTTATCAATAATAGCCAGGTTATCGGAATGCCGGTGGTGAAAAGGGCCGAAGTCGCCGGTGTTGGGGTCCATATGTATAATATCGATACAGGGAATACCGGCGATATTGTTTACATGTACATGATCATCGGTAATGGCTTGTAATTCGTTCCAGAGGAAATACTCCCCGTATCCCAGCTGGTGTCCGGTTTCCCATACCTTGTGAACCACGTTTGACGCCATTTGCATGGAATATCCTTCCACAGGAAATACGGCATTTTTTGCCCCCACCATATCAAGCAGGATTCCATAGGCGGCCGTATAACCGGGGCTGTGCGGGTACTTCGCCCAGTATTCAGAACCCAGGCAGTATTCTGTTCCATAATCCTCCATGTCAAAAAAAAGGATATCGATTCCCACCTGTGCTGGTGTTTTCCCCAGTTGCCTTGCAATTTCCAGCAATACACCCACCCCGCTTCCTCCATCATTCGCGCCATCAATCGGCTTCTCTTTATTCATGGTGTCGCGGTCAGCCATGGGTCGGGTATCCCAGTGTGCAGCCAGCAGAATTCTCTTCTTTTTTTCAGGAGAAAACGAAGCCACAATATTTTTTAGTTGGATGTTTTTTCCATTGTATGCGGTAACAGTTCCCGTATGAACCTTTACCACCGCGCCAAAAGCAGCCAGCTGTTTCTGGAGCCATGCCGCACATTTCTCATGAGAAATGGTGAGTGGTACTCTGGGACCAAAATCAACCTGCTGCTGAATATATCTGTACGCCGAGTCTTCATTGAAGGGAGGTGCCACAGCTACATATGGAACAGGATCCGGATGCTTAGGATCCGGAGTTACCGGATCTGTTTCCGGGCCGCAGGCACTGAGAAGAAGTACGATGCCAAGAAGAAAAACACTCCTCACTTGTTGATTTCCCATTCGGCCTTATCCTTAGAATCCTTAATGGCAATGCCCACCGCTGCCAGTGCGTCTCTGATCTTATCTGAGGTAGAGAAATCCTTTTTAGTTCTGGCTTCCGCACGGATTGACAGAATAAGTTCCATGAGGCCGGACACAACCTGTTGTCCTGACCCGGGTAACACGTCATCTTTGAGACCAAAAATTCCGAAAATAAAATCCTGGTATAGCTTTTTAAGCATGGCAAGATCTCCGTCACTGACTGTTTCCTTCCCATCCTTTACTCCGTTAATGCTTCGAACCCCTTCAAACAAAGCAGCCATAGCAACCGGGGTATTAAAATCGTCGTTCATGGCCGAATACGCCGTTTCGCGGATCTCCTGTGCATTAAAACTTGATTGAGGTGCCGGTTTCAGCGAATCCAGCGTTTTCACTGCATTCAGTAAACGTTCAAATCCTTTTTCAGAAGCCTGCAGTGCCGTGTTGGAAAAGTCGAGGGTGCTCCTGTAGTGCGTTTGCATCATGAAAAAACGGACCGCCATCGGCGAATAGGCTTTTTCCAGGAGCGGGTGAGATCCGGAGAATAATTCTTCCGGAAGAAAACCGTTTCCAGCAGATTTTGACATGCGCACACCGTTTACGGTAAGCATGTTGGTGTGCATCCAGTAGTTCACCGGTCTTTTATGAGCGCAAGCCATACTTTGCGCTATTTCATTGGTATGATGAGTGGCGATCAAATCCATTCCACCACCGTGGATATCGAATACCTCACCGAGGTATTTTGTACTCATGGCGGAGCATTCAATATGCCAGCCCGGAAATCCCCATCCCCAGGGAGAAGGCCAGCGCATGAGATGTTCCGGTTTGGCGCTGATCCAGAGCGCGAAATCCAACCGCCCCTTTTTCTCGTCCTGTCCTCCGAGCTCACGGGTGCCTTCCAGGAGATCTTCCAGTTTCCTGTTAGACAATTCGCCGTACGGATGTTTCTGCGCATATTTTTCCACATCAAAATAAACGGTTCCGTTCCGCTCATAGGCAAGTCCCTCGGCCAGTATCTTTTTTACCATTTCAATTTGCTCGGAGATATGACCGGTGGCGGTGGGTTCAATCGAAGGAGGCAGGCAATTAAATGCACGCATCACATCCCTGAATCCCAGAGTATATTTCTGAACGATCTCCATTGGTTCAAGTTGTTCCAGTTTTGCACGACGTGCAAATTTATCTTCGCCCTCATCGCGGTCTCCTTCCAGGTGTCCTGCATCGGTGATATTACGCACATAGCGAACTTTGAACCCGCAATGAAGAAGGTAGCGGTAAATCGTATCGAAGGAAATAAACGTTCTGCAGTTCCCCAGATGAACATCGCTGTAAACAGTAGGGCCGCAGACATAAAGCCCCACCAGCGGAGGGTGAAGCGGCTGAAACGCTTCCTTTTTTCTGGAAAGCGTGTTATAAATAAGCAGTTTAGGCTCCATGAATGAGCCTTAAAGTTAAACAAAAACCCCGGTCTTTCCGGCCGGGGTCAGTAGGGGTATTTAGCAGCAGTGCTTACTTTTCCTCGATGGGAGCATCTCCAACGTAGAGGCCATCTTTGTACACTGCGATCTGAACCAGGATTCCATCCTTACTGTAAACATAATCCTTTCCGTTGATCAGCTTATAGTTTTTAAATGTTCCGTCCTTGGAAAGCTGTTTGTTCAGGTTATACAGCTTATAGTATCCGTTTCCGTCGAAGATCTTGAGATCAGCCCTGTTGGGGGCATCTTTCTTGGGATCAACTTTCGGGGCAGGAGGCGCATCCTTCGGAGTATCGGGAGTATTGTCCACGATCTGCGTTTGAGGCATAAAGGTCTCCGTTTTGGTAGGGTCTATGGCTCCGTCGTTAAAACTTTTCTTGGATTTGAGATCTCCGTTCTCGTAATGCTCTTCCCACACTCCGGCTTCCTTTCCGTCCTTCATTTCCCCGCTCATCAACACCTCCCCATTTTCATGATAGTAGGTTTGCTTTCCCTCGCGTTTCCCGGCGTTGTTATACTTGAATTCATACGACAACTGCCCGTTGGGATGGAAGTATTTATAATCTCCTGTCCAGCGGTTATTCTCCCAGTTTCCTTCCTCCATCACTTTGCCATCCTCATAATATACCTTCGCGTATCCTTTCGCACGGTTGTTGTCAAAAGTGATCTCCGATTTTTTATTTCCGTTCGGGAAATAAGAAACCCAGATGCCTGTTTTCCTGTTGTCTTTGTAATCCCCTTCCTCCACTTTAGCGGTAGGCGGGAAGTTTGGCAGCTTTTTAACCTCGTTAGTGTACACCCAGTGACCCTGTTTCCAGCCGGTAGCGGGATCCGTATAATTGGTCCCGTTCTGGTCGCCTGCAAATGCGGCTAAACAAACTGCAAAAAAGCCGGTGAGTAAGGATGTTTTCATTCTATGAACGTAAAGTTATCTCTTTTATACTTATGCCGAATAAAAAGGTTCCGGTTTGGTTTCATCAATTAGACCAAGCGTAACTAAAATTCGACTAAACAAAGAAATTTAAAAACGAGGGGCGCCAGCGCAAAAACCAGTGTTTACGCGGTCTTCACAAATTCTTAATGCTCCCACTAAACAAAATTCATGTTCTGGGTCAGAACTGATATAGTTCAGTTTGTAGTAAAATTATATTATTGATTATCAGAGCATTGTAACACAGCCCAGAAAATGATACGAAAAAATACTCTTTACTGTTTAGGAATAGTTTAGGAAATTCTCTCTTTAATCCCCCCACTTATAGCCCCCTTGCTCCATACCTAAAAGACTGAAAATGCGTGATATAACTGTCATTCCAAGTTCATCAAATGTACCCGGACCCGAGTAAAAGGAAGGACTGGCCGGGCAGATGATTCCACCACTCAGCGTTACGGTTTCCATGTTCCTTATATGAATCAGATTGTAGGGAGTTTCTCTGGGTACAAGGATGAGTTTTTTTCTCTCCTTGAGCATTACATCTGCGGCACGTGTGATAAGGTCATCGGAGACTCCGGATGCGATTCGCCCCAGTGTTCCCATAGAACAAGGGCACACGATCAGTGCATGATAACCGGCGGAGCCGGACGCGAACGGTGCAGAGAAATCTGTTTTTGAAAAAACCCGGAAAGGTATCTTCTCATAATCTCTGTTATTGAGTTCATGTTCCCAAACGGTTCGGGCATTGGCGGAAAAAACAACATCCACTGCAGCGAAACTCTTTTTCCTTTTGAGGAGTTCACCGAAAAGTAGTTTTGCATAAATGGCACCACTGGCGCCGGTAACAGCCACAACGAGCTTCATGGAGTATCCTTTTTCTTTCCAAAAGTGTAACGAATCCGGAGGCAGAGTGTGTTGTTGTACTCTCCCCTGTTGAAGTAATGTACGGCACCCGAAGCGTGCGGACGAACGGGCAGGATGGAATAACCATAACGCAAGGCAACCTCCCATGATTCAAGCCACTTCCATCCTGCGCCTGCAAAGAAGCTTACATCGGTGGCGCCGAAAGGGCGTTGTCCGGTAATATCCACTTCATTGAGTATTTCCTTTTCACGCACCAGAAAGCCGATGCTCACACCGGCTTCTGCCAGGATCATCTTTTGTTCCCACCGGAGAAACAGGGGGATTTCAGCATAATCGAGAGAAAGTGCGTACTGTGTAAAATCACCCTTTGCGGGCACTGGATATTTCCGGGCTCCTTTTTGAAAATAGAGAATCTCAAATCCTGTTTTCCATCGGGCATTGAGATCAAGGCATGTGAAAAAACCCCCGGTAAATCCAAGTTTATTGTAACCGGCATGCGAATCGCCATCGTACTGAGTGGCCGTGATTCCCGCAATCACACCGGAGGAAAATTTAACTTGCGAAGAGGCACCGTAAAAATTCAGCAGGGAAAAAAACAACAAAAAAGATCTGACAGAACCCGCGCGCAACCGGCGGTACAGGCCGGCAGGATAAAATACAACAGCGCTGCGTGCCATCACACGGTCATGATCTCCTTCTCTTTTACTTCCAGGTGTTTGTCCACTCTCCCGGAGAACTGGTCAATCATTTCCTGGATCTTTGTCTCCGCTGTTTTCTTTTCGTCTTCCGGCAGTTTATTCAGTTGCTTTATCTCTTCCAGGGCTTCCTTTCTTGCTGTTCGAAGGGAAACTTTGGCATTTTCACCTTCTGCTTTTGCTTTTTTCACAAGATCCTTTCTGCGTTCCTCCGTCAACGGGGGAACGGAGATGATCACCATTGTACCGTTATTGGTGGGATTAAACCCAAGATTCGCTGCCTGTATGGCTTTCATGATAGGATCAATCATGGCCTTTTCCCAGGGTTGTACCGCCAGGGTACGGGCATCTGGAGTATTTACGTTGCTCACCTGGTTAAGGGGGGTGCGTACACCGTAGTAATCCACAAATACGCCATCGAGCATGGAAGGGTTCGCTTTGCCTGCCCTCACTTTCACCAGCTCGGTTTCAAGGTGTACCACTGAGGCGCTCATCTGCTCCTTCATGGCATCCAGAATAAATTGAACGTCCTCTGACATCTTATCAGGTTTAAAATTCAACCAATGTTCCCACCTTTTCGCCGGCCAGCACCTTCCGCAGGTTGCCGGGTTTGTTCATATCGAACACAATGATGGGAAGTTTATTCTCATTGCAAAGCGTAAAGGCAGTCATATCCATTACTTCGAGTCCTTTTTCAAACACTTCGCTGAATGTGATGGTATCGTATTTCTTAGCTTCTTTATTTTTTTCCGGATCGGCAGTATAGATTCCATCTACACGTGTACCTTTCAGCACTACATTCGCTTCGATCTCTATAGCGCGCAGGGTCGCTGCGGTATCGGTGGTGAAATAGGGATTTCCGGTGCCTGCACCGAAGATAACGACTCTTCCCTTTTCGAGGTGGCGTACGGCTTTTCTCCTGATAAAGGGCTCGCAGATCTGATCCATGGCGATGGCGCTTTGCAAGCGGGTTTCTACTCCCAGTTTTTCCAGAGCGCTTTGAAGAGCCATGGAATTGATCACGGTGGCCAGCATGCCCATGTAATCCCCCTGCACACGGTCCATCCCACCTTCGCTGGCCTGAATACCACGGAAAATATTTCCTCCGCCGATCACTACTGCCAGCTGAGTACCGGTGGCGGCTACATCCCTGATTTCCTTCGCATACCGGGAAAGTCGTTCGTGATCAATCCCGAACTGTTTATCACCCATGAGGGCTTCTCCGGAAAGCTTAAGCAATATCCTGTTGTATTTCATAGAGGGGTTTTCAAAGTTAAACAATCCTTTCTATCGGGCACCGGTCAAAAAAAATCCCGACCTGCGGGGCCGGGATCAGGGTATTTAACCCAATGCTATTCTTCGGAAGCCGGTGACTTTGAGCTCGGCATCGCTTTCTTTCAGATATTGTGAGATCGTTTTCTTGTTATCCTTGATGAACTCCTGATTGAGCAGTGTTGATTCCTTGTAGAATTTCTCAATCTTTCCTTTGGCGATCATATCGATCTTTTCGGCAGGTTTTCCTTCGTTGCGAAGTTGCTCTTTTGCGATTTCAATTTCTTTTTCCAGCATGGAAGGATCTACATCGCCACGATCAACTGCCACAGGTGCCATAGCCGCTACCTGCATTGCCACATCCCTGGCCACATCCTCTTTGGAATCCTTATTGAAACCCACAATGGTGGCGAGTTTATTTCCGGGGTGATTATAGGCCACTACTTTTCCCGCTTCAATGGCTTCGAACTTACTTAATTCGATCTTCTCTCCGATCTTTCCCACCTGCTCGGTAATTTTATCGGCGATGGTAAGTCCGTTTCCGGCGAAAGAAAGCGCCAGCAGTTCCTCTTTCGTGGCAGGCTTCTTATCCAGAGCAATACCCGCGATGGTTTCTGCCACGCCGCGAAACTCGTCGTTCTTGGCCACGAAATCGGTTTCGCAATTCAGTACAATAAGAATACCGCGCTTGTTATCGCCTGACGTTTTAGCCAGTACCACACCTTCTTTGGCATCCCGGTCGCTGCGGTTAGCAGCCACCTTCTGACCCTTCTTGCGAAGGAATTCAATTGCTTTATCAAAATCTCCTCCCGATTCCGCGAGGGCTTTCTTGCAATCCATCATGCCCGCACCGGTGATCTGACGAAGCTTATTTACATCTGCTGCAGTAATTGACATAAGTGAAACGTATTGAAAATTACTTTTTAACAGGAGGAGGTGTAGGGGTCGATTTTTTCGCAATGAGTTGCTTGGTGGTTTTGCGCTTTTCTTTTTTACTTCCTTCATGCGCTTCATCCACTTCCGCCTCGATCAGTTCGATCTTCTTGGCGATTTTGCTATCGGAATCCTCTCCACCCGCTTCTTTCTCCTCGGCTTCCTTATCCTTGTCGATCTTACGCTCAGAAAGTCCATCCGCGATAGCCCCGGTAATAAAAGAAACGATGTACTCAATAGAAGAAGAAGCATCGTCGTTTGCCGGGATGGGGAAATCCACCAGGTTCGGATCGGAGTTTGTATCCACGATGGCGAAAGTAGGGATGTTGAGTTTTCTTGCCTCCGCGATCGCAATGTGTTCCTTCACGATATCCACCACAAACATGGCAGCCGGAAGGCGAGTAAGGTCGGCGATGGATCCAAATTGGGTCTCCAGCTTCGCACGTTGCCGTGCGATAGAAAGACGTTCCTTCTTGGAAATATTCGCATAAGTACCGTCTGTGTTCATTTTATCAATAGCAGCCATTTTCCGGATACTCTTACGGATTGTAGCGAAATTGGTAAGCATACCGCCGGGCCAGCGCTCGGTCACATAAGGCATATTGATATTCTTCACTTTTTTGGCGACAATATTGCGTGCCTGTTTTTTAGTAGCAACGAAGAGGACTTTCTTTCCGCTGCGTGCGATCTGCTTCAAAGCGGCCCCGGCCTCATCGAGTTTGGCAACGGTCTTGTGAAGATCGATCAGGTGAATCCCGTTCTTTTCGGCGAAAATATAGGGCGCCATGGCAGGATTCCATTTTCTGCGCAGGTGTCCGAAGTGTGCGCCTGCTTCAAGCAGCATTTCAAAATTGGCTTTTGACATTCGTATCGGGTGTTGTAGGATTAACGTTTGCTGAACTGGAATCTCTTACGGGCTTTCTTCTGACCGGGCTTCTTTCTCTCTACCATTCTGGAATCGCGGGTCATGAAACCTTCTTTACGCAATTTTGGCTTGCATTCTGCATCAATTTCCACCAGTGCGCGGGCAATGCCCAAACGAATGGCCTCGGCCTGGCCGTTGATGCCTCCGCCGTTCACATTGATAGTGACATCGTATTTATCTGCCACCCCGATGGCATTCAGTGGCTGATTCACTTTGAATTGCAGCAGAGCCGATGGAAAATAATCCTTCAGTTCTTTTCCGTTCACAACCACTTTGCCCTTCCCCTTTTTGAGGTAGACACGGGCAATGGCCGTTTTTCTTCTTCCGAGTTTATTGGTGGTTTCCATCAGATCTTATTGTGAGCGATGATTTTTGAAAGGTCGAGTTTTTTGGGAGCCTGGGCCTCGTGCGGGTGGGCGGTTCCGGAGTACACATGCAGATTGCGGAAGAGATCATTTCCCAGCTTGTTCTTGGGAAGCATCTTCTTCACTGCCCGTTCAATGATGAACTCGGGGCGCTTGGCCAGCATTTCCTTTGGTGTTGCAAAACGCTGTCCGCCCGGGTAATCTGTATGACGTACATATTGCTTTTCCACCACCTTGTTTCCGGTGAATTTTACTTTTTCAGCATTGATCACTACCACATGGTCTCCGCAATTGGTATTGGGAGTGTAGTAGGTCTTGTTCTTTCCTTTCACAAGGTAGGCGATCTTGCTGCAGAGACGGCCCACCGGCTGATCCTCCGCGTCTACCAGGACCCAGTTTTGCTTAACGGCAGCCCTGTTGGCGAAAACCGTTTTGTAGCTTGGTGTATTCACTTTATTATCAATTAGTTACGACTAGTAATAATACTCTTTCCCTAAAAATGGGTTGCGAAGGTAGTAATTATTGAGATAAGTGCAAATAAAAATTAGCCCTCCGCGGGATGCAGAGGGCTAAATATATGCCGCAGCAGATTTGGGCTAATCCCTTGAGAATGTGAGCACCTGGCCGGAGCTGAGGCGAAGGTGATACAGGCCCGAGGGCAAGGCATCCACCATCAAGCGAAGATGTTCAGTGGGTACATCCCCACTCATGACCTTTCTTCCCATGAGATCCACGACCTGATATTTCAGGCCCGGCTCGAAGGTGGAGCCGAGATCGAGGGCGATATGGCTGGAGGCGGGATTGGGATACAGATTCAAAGAGGAAGACTCAATTGATGCGATACCGGTGTTGGAACAAAAATCGGTTACGGAAACGCCGTTAAGATTTGAAATGCTGGCAGACGAATTAGAAACGGAAACGGTATACTGCCCATATTCATGCACTTGTGAACTCTGAATCGGATTATAATTTGCCATTGTAGACATCAGGGAAATTTCATTCACATCACACCATAAGAAACTCAACCAATCCGAACGGAAAAGTTTGTAGTTAATTCCATTCATGTCAGTTTGGGTATAGCTAAACAGGATATCCGCTGAGTTAATGGAAGCTATCCTCGGACTGGTTAACCAAAAATTAGCTTCAGGAGTTACCTGGACTGTTCTCTGAATGTTTCCATTAACATCCGCAATGGAAAGCAATGCGCCACCTCCCATCAAATAATCTCCCCCTGAGATAACCAGTTCGCCACTGTACGTCTGAAACACATCCCAGAATTTCAGCTCCGTTGAATCCGGCAAGGCGTAGTTCTTTATCCATTGATAATTCCCGGCTGAGTTCAGCTTCAGTATAAAAGCCGATGAATAGGAAACCCAATTATTCATGTCATACATGAAACCTACCACATAGTATCCGCCATCTGACGCCTGGATCACCTTTTTGGAATGAGCATAAAAATCAATCCCTGCGCTGAGAAGGGTTGTCCATTGAACATTCCCTGATCCATCGATCTTTACATAAAAATTGTCTGAGTTGCGTTTCCCGGGGATGAGAGCTCCGCCATCTGAGGTTATACATGGTGAAAAGCTTGGATTTTTGGTTTCATTGGAGTCGGCCGTAAATTCCCGATGCCAGAGAAGGTTTCCATTTTGGTCCATGCGGAGCATAACCATGGCCGAATACGAACTGATGGAAATGGCTATGTCTCCATTCGGAAAATATCCAATGGATGGATTGGCATACAAACTATAAAAAAGATAATTATTCGCTTCAATCTTTTTACTGAAAAGAACGTTCATATTTGCATCCAACCGGGTCCAGTTAAACGAGCCGTCGGTCATCCAGGAAGAGTCTGAAACCATAAAAACATCAATATTTCCCGATGGAGAAACTTCCATTACGGGATCTGACTCAATTCCATTAAAAATAAAAAGTTCATATGCAGTGATGAGTTGACCGCTGGACGAAAGTCTGGAAATCTGTATCGATTGATTCATATTGACAACCGCCATGATCACATCTCCATTGGGCATCACCCCAATTTCATTGCCAACATAAAATGGCGTATTAGCAGAGGAGGGAAAAGTGATCTCTTTTTGGAACGTGATCTGTGCAGAAAGGGTTAACGCGGAGATCGAGAGGAGTGTAAAGAAGAACGCTTTCATGAACGGAGTTTTTGGTAAGGATAAAAATAGATCAATCTCCTGAACGATCCAAGCATTTCTTCCTCAATGTTTAACTAGTCTGATCTTGAAATAGCCCCGTATAGTATTGATTATCTTATAAATACTTAATCGAATCTTTCTTCTCCAGGCTTCGGACATCCTTTTGAGTATACTATATTTGAACCATGAAAACGCTCTTTATAATTGCTCTGTCGGCAGGAATGCTTGCTCAAGCTCAGGATTGTGTGCCAGGAAACGCAACTACTTCAATGATCGCGGACAGCACCCACGTCATCATCCGTGGCATCGGTAAGAACGACCTGCACTATGCCAATAAGAATGAATTATTGGGTGATACTCTGATCGTAAAAGACGGGCTCACGCTGAACCGGGATAAAATCTGTGAGTACAGCGGCACGCTCCGCGACGTTCAGCAAAAGCTTGTTTTCTTTTCCCATGTACAGGTAGAATTATTGAAACAGCAAGTTCAAACCCTTTCAACCGGTTGCCGTAAAGATGCCATTGGAAATGCTAATCTGGAAGAGGGTTCTGAGGTAACTCTTCTCGCCATTCACTCTTCAGATATCTACTCCCTCATAGATCCCGGACTGGTTGGGAAAAAAATGAAAGTGAAAACCTCCCTGAAAAACTTTTCCGATTGCTGGTACGAAGGAACCCTGGAGGATGAATTCAACAACATCTATGTTTTCACTAAGATCCAGGTAAAATCGGAAACAGGGGTTTTCTCCCATCCGATTCCCCTGAAAACAGAATCGAAGGTAACGATAGAGAACGGCAGGTATGAGCAGGACAATATTCCGAAAGCCTTTCCCGTGAAGATCCTGGAGATCGCTTCCTCTGATATCATGTATGAGAAAAAGGGGTTGCTATTGGGAAAAACCGCCAAATCCACGGAGGAATTAAAACATGTGGGCGACGGCTGGTACATGGGTAATATTCAAACTGTGGATGGCGGACAGTACTACTTCTTTAAAGTAAGACTGGGGCCGGTGGGGCGGTAGGCAGTGGGCAGTGGGCAGTGGGCAGTGGGCAGTGGGCAGTGGGGGTGATCAGGGTTTGAGGCCGATCACAAGGATGTCGTCTACCTGTTCGTATTCACGTTTCCAGGTGTGAAGGAAATGAAGCAGCTCGTTTTTTTGTTCAGTGAGTGACATGGTGTGAATGCGCTCCAGCAATAATTTAAAATTCTTCACCATCATTTTCTTGCCTGCTTTACCGGTCTTTGCATCACCTCCGAACTGATCCGCATACCCATCGGAGAACATAAATAGCTCAGTTACTCCCTTCAGATCGATGCTTAAGGTAGGAAACTGCTTTAGCAAGCCGGGCTTCCCGCCTAATGAAACTTTCCCAGACCGGTATTCTTCCATCTTTCCCTCCCTGAAAACAATCAGTGGCCGCACCGCTCCCGCAAACAACACTTTATCTCCTCCCCTCTCGGCCACCACGAGGGAGCAATCAATTCCGTCGTACTGTGAAAGTCCCGCATCGGTTTGCTTAAGCGCTGAGGTTATGCCCATATCCAGATATTGCAGAATATCCGAAGGATAAGTCACCCCCCTTTCCATCACAATCTGGTTCAAGAGATTATTTCCCAGCATACTCATCAAAGCTCCGGGAACACCATGTCCGGTGCAGTCAGCAACACAAACAATCTTCTTTTCATCTTTCTCCGCAATCCAATAGAAATCGCCGCTTACAATATCCTTGGGAAGGTTCAGCACAAAATAGGAAGGGAACAAACGCGCCATCTCCTCTTCGAGGGGCAGTATGGATTCCTGAATGCGCTTTGAATACGTAATGCTGTCGGTGATGTTCTTATTCTTCTCGGCAATGATCATGTTCTGCTCCTGCAGCTGCTTATTGCTTTTGTTCTTTTGACGAAAACTGCGGATACCAAGAATAATAACCATCAGCATCAGAAAAGCTCCCACACCGAGGGCTGCATTAACCAGAGCCTGGCGACCGCTCTCCATGTGGAGCATTTCGATCTCCTGCTGCTTTTTTTCTGTGTCATATAAAGCGCTCATTTCATTAATCTGGCGCAGGGCCCGCTCGCTGAAGATCGAATCCTGAAGCTGAATGTACTTTTGAGAATAATAATAAGCACTGTCTGGGCGGCCCATGTCCGAAAAAATACCCGAAAGATCTTCGTAGCCGCTCCGGATCAGCTCCACGCTTCCGATATTTTTTGCCATTACCAACGCCTTCCTGCTGCTTTCCAGAGCCAGTTGAAAATCCCTTTTCAATCGGTGATAACGTGCATATAATGAGTAGGCAGAAGAAACCGTTGCATCTGCTCCTACCTCCAGTGCCAGATCCAGTGCCGATCTTAGGTACTCTTCCGCCTTACCGAATTCCCTTTTCAGCAGATACGCGTCGCCGAGAAAGCTGTAACACTCCGCAATCGTAGATTTTCTTCCCAGCGCCCGGTAGATCTCCAGTCCTTTTTCAAAGAACGGGATCGCGCTGTCCGGCATACCCTTAATCAAATATACCGAACCGATGTTGTTATTCACCCATCCAATACCGTCATCGTACCAGATTCGCTCAAACACTTTCAGTGACTTATGATAATCTCTCAGGCTCAGGTCGTAATTCCTCATATTAAAATGAATGGCTCCCACATTATTGTAACACCAGGCAATACCAACGGAATCTTTCAGGTCTTCCCGTATTTTCAGTGCTTTGAGATAATGATCCAAGGCCAGGCTTTGGGACCCCATGCGCTCATACACCAGACCCAGGTTAAGAAAATTGTTCGCAATCTGCTTGTGTCTTCCCAGCGCTGAATTCCTCTTCAGTGATCTCGAGAGGTAATCAATGGCAGCCTGATAATTGCCTTTGTAATAGTTAAAGAGTCCCTGGTTATTTTCAGCTGAGGCAATATACAGTTCCAGTCCGGTTTCCTTTGCCAGCCGTAGTGCGTTGGTAGAAAGAATGAGTGCGGTGTCAATATCGTTATGATGCAATTCCCATCCCAGCCGGAGCATGGCAACTACCTTATCTGTATCGTGTTTGGCAACACGCAGCATGCTCCTGAAAGAGTCAGCCGGTGTTTTGAAATTTCCGGCGCCGGCCTGCTGTGAGAGCAGTAGCAGAACGAAGAGGTAAAGGTGCCGGATTCCTTTCATTTACAATTTTTTTAGCACTCCCAGCTCTTTCCCTACTTTTTCGAATGCTGCAATGGCCTTATCCAGGTGTTCCTTTTCATGTGCTGCAGAAAGCTGAACACGGATACGAGCCTGTCCTTTGGGAACCACAGGAAAAAAGAACCCGATCACATAGATTCCTTCCTCCAGCAGCTTATCGGCGAAGGTCTGAGAGAGTTTCGCGTCGTAGAGCATAACGGGGACAATGGCAGAATCTCCGTTCTTAAATTCCAGTCCGATCCTGCGCATTCCGTCCTTAAAGTACTTAATGTTCCATTCCAGTTTATCCCGAAGGGTTGTGGTTTCGCTTAGCATGTCAATGACCGCAATGGTTGCACCCACAATATGCGGGGCGAGGGAATTAGAGAAAAGATACGGTCTTGAACGTTGCCTGAGCATTTCTATGATCTCTTTCTTTCCGGAGGTAAAACCGCCCATGGCTCCACCCAGTGCTTTACCCATAGTTCCGGTAATAATATCTACGCGGTGCATTACATTCTTTAATTCCACTGTTCCTCTTCCGGTTTTACCGATAAAACCGGAGGCATGGCTTTCGTCTACCATCACCATGGCATTGTACTTTTCGGCGAGATCACAGATTTTATCCAGGGGTGCAACAAAACCGTCCATGGAGAAAACTCCGTCTGTTACTACCAGCCGGAACCGGTTCTTCCCGGCCGCTTTAAGTTGTTCCTCCAGATCTGCCATGTCGCAGTTCTTGTATCGGAAGCGCTGCGCTTTGCACAAACGAACACCGTCAATGATACTGGCATGGTTCAACTCATCCGAAATGATGGCATCTTCCTCTCCCAGGAGAGGTTCAAACACTCCGCCATTGGCATCGAAGCAGGCAGCGTAAAGAATAGTATCCTCCTGCCCCAGCCATTCAGACAGTTTCCTTTCTAATTCCTTATGGATTTCCTCCGTTCCGCAAATAAAGCGAACCGAACTCATTCCATAGCCCCACTTGTCGAGGGTTTTATGAGCCGCTTCAATAACTTTCGGATGGGAAGAAAGTCCGAGATAATTGTTAGCGCAGAAGATGATTACTTCCTTCCCGTTCACAGTAACCGTAGCACCCTGTGAGGTAGAAAGCACGCGCTCGCGCTTGAACAATCCGGCTTCCCTGATGGAATCCAGTTCTTTCTGAAGATGTTGTTTGATGTCTCCGTACATAAATACATTATTTAATAAAAAAATCCCGCCCTTTGTCAGAGCGGGATCTTCAGACTCTGAGTGCTATTTTGAGCCGTGAACCTGAGAATGGTCGAACACTAATGTTTACACATGCCCCTGTGCGATCATGGCATCGGCCACTTTCACAAATCCTCCGATGTTCGCGCCCTTCACATAATTTACACTGCCTCCATCCTTTCCGTACTTCACGCAAGTGGCATGAATGCTCTTCATAATATTGTGCAGCCGCTCATCCACCTCCTTGCGGGTCCAGCTCAGACGCAGCGAATTCTGGCTCATCTCCAGACCGGAGGTAGCCACACCGCCGGCGTTGGAAGCCTTACCGGGTGCATACATCATTTTGTTATGCAGGAAAACTTCTACTGCTTCAGGAGTGGAAGGCATATTGGCGCCTTCGCCCACTGCTTTGCATCCGTTTTTAGCCAGCATAACCGCATCATTGCCATTCAATTCGTTCTGGGTAGCACTCGGGAATGCGGCGTCGCATCGTACACCCCAGGGAGTTTTACCGGAATGGAATTCTGCTTTAAACTTCTTGGCGTACTCTTTAATGCGTCCGCGGCGGTTGTTTTTCAGGTCCATTACCCAGGCCAGCTTCTCGTCGTTGATTCCATTCTTATCGTAAATAAATCCTTCCGAATCGGAGAGCGTTACCACTTTACCTCCCAGCTGATTGATCTTTTCTACGGTGTATTGCGCAACGTTTCCGGAACCGGAAACTACGCAGCGCTTACCTTTTAGACCATCCCGCTTATAGTTGAGCATTTCCTGTACAAAATAAACACACCCGTAACCTGTTGCTTCCGGACGGATGAGTGAGCCACCGAAATCCAGTCCCTTCCCGGTGAGTACTCCGGTGAACTCATTGGCAAGCCGCTTGTACTGTCCGAACATATATCCCACCTCTCGTCCGCCTACTCCAATATCGCCGGCAGGTACGTCGGTATCAGGACCAATATGTCTGAAGAGTTCGGTCATAAAACTCTGACAAAAACGCATCACTTCAGTATCGGATTTGCCTTTAGGGTCGAAATCAGCGCCGCCTTTTCCTCCTCCCATGGGGAGTGTGGTCAGTGAATTTTTAAATACCTGCTCAAAGGCAAGAAACTTCAGAATAGAAAGGTTAACGGAAGGGTGGAAACGAAGACCGCCCTTATACGGACCGATTGCAGAATTCATCTGAATACGGAAGCCTCTGTTTACCTGCATACGACCCTTGTCATCAATCCATGGAATGCGGAACTGAAATGCCCGCTCCGGCTCTGCGATCCGTTCAAGGATCTTAGCATCGGCATACTTTGGATTTTCCATGATGTAAGGAATCACCGCATCGGCCACTTCCTGTACGGCCTGAATGAATTCAGGTTGGTTGGGGTCGCGCTGCCTGATTTTCGCCATGAATTTCAGGATCTCATTTTCTGTTTTACTTGAGCCGTTTTTCTTGGCTTTTACTGCTGTAGCCATATTTGGTTTTTAGTTGGTGGTTAACGATTGATTGTATTCTGGTTAAATTGGAGTGCTAATGTAGCCGTTTTTTGATATCAAAAGCATGATTCTCAGGCTTTTTATTGATGCCCTGTAAAAGGTTATCTATCAAGGAAAAATAAAGATTGGGCTATAAACCCGGCATCGGATTTCATCGGGTCATATACCTATAATAGGTATCGAAACCGGGGTCCTTAGGGGTACCAATCACCAGGAAACGTCCGTCTCCTTCCACCTTAAGCTCTTTCTCCTCTGTGATCACAATAAAATCGCCGGCCTCCGCTGATTTTCCATTCCAGCCGGCTGTACCCGAGATAACACACACGCTATAGATGCTTCGTGGCTCAAGGTCCATGGTGCGCGATTCCCCTTTGAGACTCCACTCCTGAATAAAATCCACTTTACTCCGGATTTGAAAGGGCGATCCGCCGCCGCAGATATGCTTTATCCCGATCCCCTGCTGCCGGGTCACCGGAAATACTCTGGAAGGATAATCGTTGTAAGATGGATCCTGGGTTAAGGTCTCCTGCAGGTTCGGGTCGAACCAGATTTGGTACATGGCAGAACCGGGCATCAGCTGTTCCGCGTGAACAATTCCGCTTCCTGCCCGTATCACCTGTACATCACCTGCCACCAGTTTTTTCCATCCGTTAAGCTGATTGTCGTAATGACGTATTTCCCCCAGGAGCACATAACTCATGATCTCAAATCCCTTATGCGGATGCTGGTCAATCAGTCCCCCTTCATCGCTCCAGGCATGTGCCCAGTAAAAAAGAGTAGAGTATGGTTTCAGCGCACCGCCATCCTGAGGAAAGCCAATGGGTTTATGCTCCAGAATGCGTCCGAAATTAAAACTGCCTTTGGCCTGCGAGGACTGAGGAAAAATCTGAATCATAACCTGGAAGCTAAGATACTGAGATACCGGGATATGTTTTTCATGACAATGCCTTCTCAATCTGGCGGTAGTGCTTATCCGCATGCATGGTCATGAATCGCAGCATCTGGATCACGTTAAGGTAACCGAGCGCAGGCTGCTTAAAAACACTTTTACGCAACATCCCGGAAGGAAATCCGTCTAAGATCTGCTCCATATCCACACGAGTTGCTGTCCAACTTTCCAGCACTTCTTTGTAGATCACAACTTCCGGAACGGTACCGAGCACCGGGGGTGACTTAAACTTCTTTCCGCTCCGGAAACGCCATTCCGCCAGTCTTAATTTAAATTCCTGGACCACACCCGGAGAAGGCAGGGAATCTCCACCGAGCATTTTCTTTTTTACATATTGAATGGAAAGCTTTTCCGCTGTGTTCAGATGAAAAAACACCTGGGAAACAGACCAGCCCCCGTTCAGGGAGCGTATCAGTTCTTCCTCCTTATATTTTTCCAGGCGGGAAAGTAACCGTTCCCTGTTCTTCTGCAGCACAGAGAACCTGTGTTGGATTTCAGGATCCATGCTGCAAGGTAATAACTCTCCCCGTTCATTTGCACAAATGAAATTTCTTTCCCGGCTGACTGACCACGATACCGTCAAATTCCATAGAGAGCAGTTTACTGAGCAATTTTCCACCGGGAATGTCCGTTAGGATGGAGAGATCGTCAATATGGACATCGTCACTCTTTTTCAGTGCGTCAACAATACGCTTTTCCTCCTCGTCGAGCTCCCGGAACAACTGCATTTGCCTCTCTCCTTCCTTCTTTTCCCATCCGAGTAAATACTCTATATCGCTCACAGACTGTATGAGAGCGGCTTTGTTTGTTTTGATGAGGTGATTGGTTCCCTCTGAAGATGAATCGCTCCATCGTCCCGGCACGGCAAAAACGTCGCGGCTATAATCGTTGGCCAGGGTAGCGGTCACGAGCGATCCGCTGCGCATACCGGCCTCCACCACTATCAGCGCGTCTGCCATGCCGGCAATGATACGGTTCCTTCTTGGGAAATGATCGGGATGCAAGCGTGTAGCGAAGGGAAATTCAGTAATCAGTCCGCCGTTTTCGCACATACGCTCCGCCACAGTGCGGTGCGCAGAAGGGTAAATGGTATCGAGACCGTGCGCGAGTACTCCAATGGTCGGAATATCCAGTTTTAGGCAGGCACGGTGGGCACATATATCCATCCCGTAAGCAAGGCCGCTCACCACCATTGCATTCATTTCTTTAAGGCCACGTACAATTTGCTCACAAACTTCCTTGCCGTGAACAGACGCGTCCCTTGATCCCACCACACTCACAATCCGGGAGTAATTCAGCGTAGCATTTCCTTTACAGAAAAGTACAATCGGTCCGTCTCCGCACTGCTTCAGACGGGAAGGATATTCCGCGCTGGTGTAGGAAATAACATTAATGCCGTTTCGCTGGCATTGACGAATTTCCTGCTCTGCCGCCTCCACAATTTCCGCAGTGTGAACGGATGCCACCGTTCCTTTTCCAATACCGGGGATCTTTTCCAGCTCCCGGCGGGAGGCCTTGAATACATTTTCCGCACTGCCGCAATAAGCCAGCAGTGCTTTGGCCTTTACAGGACCTATTTCGGGGAGCAAGGAAAGGGCTACGTCGAAAAGCAAGCGTCCGGATTTCTCTTTTTGATTCATATTATTGTACCTTGTAAAAATAAAAGCCAGGATTATACCTCTGAGGTTTTAAATTAGAACCATTATGAACTTCCCGCTGGTCCGTTTTTTCTGCACCCTTCTACTCTTCTCCATATTCTCTCTTTCCGGCTTCGCACAGCGGGAAGGACATGTGTCCGGCATGGTTTATGACTCACTGGCCGGCGTGCCGCTACCCGGTGTTTCGGTGAAAGTGGAGGGAGGGGGAACGGCTTCTACCAACCTGGAAGGGAAATTCGAGATCCCTGTGAACAAAGCCGGCCGGTACAAGGTTCATTGCATGATGGTGGGATACAAACCGCTTACTGTGCAAATAGACTCCGGAGATTTCAAGGATATTTTTATGTATGAAAGCATCACCCAGTTCGAGAGTGTGGTGATCTCCGCCGGAAAGTTCGAGCAGAAGATGGAAGAACTGACCGTGAGCGTGGAAATACTTAAGCCTGATCTCATTGAACAAAAGAATACCAACAACATGGAATCCGTGATCGACCAGGTGCCGGGGATCTCCATGATGGAAGGACAATGTAATATTCGTGGCGGAAGCGGCTTTTCTTATGGCGCAGGCAGCCGTGTGCTGCTGCTGGTAGACGAACTGCCTATGCTCAGTGCAGACGCGGGTGATGTGAAATGGAATTTTCTGCCCGTTGAAAATATCTCCCAGGTAGAAGTGATCAAAGGAGCTTCCTCCGCGCTCTATGGATCATCCGCGCTCAACGGTGTTATCAACGTACGCACCGCCTATCCTACTCCAGTTCCCAAAACCGAACTTTCTTTTTCTTCCGGATTTTATAACGATCCGCTGCGCGATACCCTGAACTGGTGGGGAAAGAACAATCCTGTATTTTCTCACTTCAACTTTTTCCATTCCCGTCAACTCGGACAACTAGACCTGGTTGTCGCCGGACAATTATTCAGCGACGAAGGGTTCCGGATGCTGGAGAAAGAACAACGATACAGGGGAAATGCCAACCTTCGCTGGCGCAGTAAAAAAGTAAAAGGACTCAGCTACGGAATAAACTTCAACCGCATGGTAACCGAAGGTGGTCTGTTTATTCTCTGGCAAAATGCAGACAGCGCTTATATTCCGCAGAATTATGAAGTGCAGATCTACAGCAATACACGCACCAGCCTGGATCCGTTCCTGACATACTACACAGACAAAGACGCCCGGCACAGCCTACGCGGTCGTTTTTATCAGACTCAAAACGAGAATAACACCTCTCAAAGCTCCCTGGCCGACCTCTATTACGGTGAATACCAGTTCCAGAAACGCCTGAAAAAGGATCTGACACTTACCGCCGGTTTCACCGCCGTATTCAGCGAAGTGAATTCTGATTCCATGTATAAACATCACACCAGTAATAATTACTCGCTGTACGCACAGGCTGATAAGAAGTGGAAACGGTTTGTGTTCTCCCTTGGTATCCGGGGAGAGTTTTTCCGGGTAGACACCGCACAAACAGAATTTCATATTCCTGCCGGACAGGATACGATCACGCTACCCGTTAACCCCGTTGCGCGTATGGGCGTAAGCTACAAGGCAGCGGAACACACTTTCCTGCGAGGTTCATTCGGGCAAGGGTACCGTTTTCCTTCTGTAGCGGAAAAATTTGTGAGTACTACCGCCAACAGCCTGAAGACATTTCCCAATCCCGGTCTTCAGCCTGAACACGGCTGGAGCGCCGAGATCGGCGTAAAACAAGGGATAAAAATCAAAAAGTGGGCCGGCTACTTAGATGTAGCCGGATTCTGGACAGAGTACCGTGACATGATGGAGTTCAATATGGATTATTATATCCCTGAATCCATCACTAACCCAACGCTCACTGATTATATCAATTACTTCGGCGCAAAATCTGTCAATGTCGGCCATACCCGTATCACCGGTGCGGAAGTCACCCTCACCGGAACAGGTAAACTTTGGAAAGACCTTCACATGACCGTCCTTGGCGGATACACCTATATCAACCCTGTGAATCTGAATAACGACAGCGCATATACCGCCACCTTTTCTGATAGCGGTTCTTCGAAACTTAAATACCGCTGGGAACATGTGGCAAAACTGGATGTGCAGCTGGAATGGAAGAAATATTCCCTGGGATTCAGCCTGCGATACAACAGTTTCATGAAGAATATTGACCGGCGTTTTGAAGACCGGCTGCTTTATGATGTGATTCCCGCTCTTGAACTATATATTCTTCCGGGGTTAAAACAATACCGCGAGGAACACAAGAAAGGAGACCTCGTGATGGATATTCGTGCGGGATGGGAAATGAGCAAAACAGTGAAAATGAATGTGGTCATCAATAATGTCTTCAACCGCGAATACATGAGCCGCCCGGGAGATATGATGCCTCCCAGAAATTCCTCCCTTCAACTGCTGGTGAGGTTCTAAAATAAACCCTGGATTACACGACTAATGGCTTGGCCCTGCCGCACCTTCGCGGCGTGAAATTCATTCTGCCCGTTTCGTTGCTTCTGCTTGCCGCTCTGCGCCCGGCCGCCCAAAACCTTTATCCATTTCCTGATCCGTGGACGGGAGCGAATAAAACTGCGGTAGCCTGCGACAGCATGGCCGGCGAATACTTTATCGCCACGGCGCAGTCGTTCAACCCCCACAACCGATGGAAACTATTCCGCTGGCAAAATGCTACACAAAGTTTTGATTCACTCGCCGGCTCCGGATTCAGCCCTCCGGTAATCACACACCAAATGATCTATGCCTCCGGAAAATTATATTTACTTCAGGACCGCACCTCCGTTCGCTGCTTTGATGTACTGACCCGTCAATGGGTATGGACCCTTTCCGTGGATAACCCCGGATGGGAAAGAATCAATGATCTTACGCTCAGCGGTGATACCTTGTATGTGGCGGGAGATTTTTCAGGACTGAATACCGTACCACGCTGGAGTATCGCTGCCATTCATATTGCTTCCGGCACTGTGCTGACCAACTGGGATCCTTCGCTGGGAGGGTTATATGATTTCACCGGTGTGAACTGCCTGGAGAGCTCTCCGGGCATGCTCTTCGCAGGTGGCTCATTCACCATCGGTGGCAGGCAAAACCTGCTCGCAGTGAACACGGTCACCGAAAATATTCTCCCGTGGAGCCCCCAGCCGAACGATTCCGTGCTGGATCTGGAACGTTCCGGCAATTACCTGTACGTGTCCGGCCGGTTTACAGTGATTCACGGCAGCGGCAGAAACCGTATAGCCAGAATCAATTTGCCCTCCCTAACACTGAACACCTTATCCATCGGTGCCAACAATCTGATTGATGATATTGAAATTCACCCCGGTCTTGTTATCATGAATGGTTCCTTCAACCAGATCGGAACACAGGGCCGAGCGGGACTGGGATCGGTATCGCTGCTGAATAACCTGGTCACACCCTGGAACCCAAGTGCTGTACCTCGCTCCGCAAAACCGGTTAAATGCGGCGACGTATTATTTATATGCCGTACCGATTTGCCCGCCTGGGACGTGTACTGCCTGCCTCCTGCCCCCGGCAGTGATTTCCTCATCAGCGATTCTGTGGTGTGCAAAGGCGACAGTGTATTGTTCGTTCTTAGTCCTTCTTCCTACAGCACGCAGTTTACCTGGTCTTACTCCGGAAGTGGTGTCGTGCTGTTCCCGCAAAACGATTCCTGTACACTTTACTTTTCCTCCACTGCCACATCCGGAGTGCTCAGCGCTACACCCTTCAGTTCTTGCGGAGCGGCCGGTATTCCGATAAATACCGGTATACAAGTAAATAATCTGCCAGCGTGCTCCACTACTCCTTCCCTCATTCTTAACTGCCTGATCACACAGGTATGGCTCAGCGGCACCGGTGATGCCGGTACTGTTTTATCGTGGAACGGCCCGCAATCCTGTACGGCTCCATGTGATTCTCTCCTTATTTCACTCCCGGGTAATTATGTACTCCATTGTATGGATACCCTCTCAGCCTGTATGAACACTGACACGTGTATTGTAACACTCGATACCCTTCGCCCCGATGTGGAAATACCCACGGGAAATTTTACTGTAGGCTGTGCCGGTTCGCCCATTCTGCTTGATGGTTCCACTCTGTCTGCCGCTTGCACACTATGGTGGCATGATGCCGCTTTCCAAAACTTTCAACCCGATCCGGCCGCCATCACAAATCCCGGAGTGTATTACCTGGTAGTCACCGATACCTTGAACGGCTGCAAAGACAGCGCCTGGGTTCAGGTAGGATTGGATCTGGGCACACCCAACAGCATTCTCATCAGCATTCCGAACCTGTTTCCTTCTGCGTCGGCGTATTTTACCTGCATCACTGATTCAATTCTACTGGATGCCGCATCGGATTCACAGAATGTGCGGATCGAATGGAGAAATCTTCAAACCTTGCTGGCTTACCCTGATCCCTACTATGCAACAGGCTCCGGGGTGTTTCGTCTGATTGTAACAGATACTCTCAGTGCCTGTGCTGATTCATCCCAATTGGTTTTATTGAGTACCGATACGCTTCCTCCTTCGCTACAACTGCCCCTGATCAGCTTTTCCTGTTCGGATGACAGTCTGCTGCTTGACGCGATTACCCTTACACCTACTACTTCACTATCCTGGATCACGCCCGGTAATGATACCATTCCTGATTCCACCTACATACAAACTCCGGGAAACTACATCGCCTCAGCGGTGAGAAGTAACAACGGATGCCGTACTACAGATACATTGGTGGCCGGTGAGAATTTCCAGATCCTTTTTTATTCGGTTACCGATACCTTGCTGTGCCGGGGCGACTCTCTGACACTTGTTCCTGATCCTCTGGGCAACTTTGGTCCGCTTAGTTACCTGTGGGACGATAACAGCACTTCCGGCCTGCGTGGAATCAGGGCCGACAGCAGCGGCGTCTTCTGGGTACAAGTATCGGATTCTTCCGGGTGCTCCGGTACCGACACGTTTTATATTGCCGTTGACCCTCCCATCACCGACTCCGTTCTTCTTTTTTCCTCCTGCAACGGATCCGATTCAGGCACAGCTGTGATCCTGGCGGCAGGTGGTATTCCCCCTTATGAATATTCCACAGACGGGGGCAATAATTTTCAGAGCAGTAATGTGTTTGCCGGGCTTCCCTACGGAATTTACCCGTTTGCAGTAAGGGATTCTCCCGGATGTATTCACCGTGACACACTCACGCTCACCGGCGATGCAACACCTCCGGCAACAGGATTTCTATGTACCGAAGATCTGTTCGTAGGCGATACGGTAGTTCTGGTGGATCTGAGTCTTCCACCTCCCGACAGTACCGTATGGCAGATCAGTGGTCCCGTTCTGTACCCGGTATCCGCTTTCCCCGTGTTTATATGTTCCGACACAGGTACGGTTTCCGTTCTTCTCCGCGCCCATTATCCCGGTTGCCTGATCAGTGTCGGACGCACCTTCCTCATCCGGGCACATGACAGTACCCTCGCCACACTATTTAATGCAAACGGAATTCTCCGTACCCGCGTGTTCCCCAATCCGAACCAGGGAGTTTTCACCATAGAAGTAGAATTGGAAAAAAAGCAAGACCTCCGGATTCAGATCAGTGATACCCAGGGGAATATTCTCTATACCGACAGGGCCCGTGAGCAACTCTATTACACTAACCAGGTATCCTTTGCGTCGCCCGCGGGGGGAATATACCGGCTGGAAGTTTTTGCAGAATTCGACCACGCTTCCTTTCTGTTCATCATTTCCCCGTGAGTGCCTGCAAACTATACCTGCCTGCGGTACTGATGCTACCCTGGTATAGCCTGTTCGCTCAGGGGACCGGAGGCGGTTTGCAGTTTCGCTTTCGCTACACCGCAGGAGATGCCCTTCCGGTTTGGGTTGCCAGCGGAAATCTCAATGTGAAAATCCGTGAATGGTCTTTCCCGTTTACGGCACAGTATACCAACCGGCAACTCAGTTATTCGCATCCCTTCAACCGGATTGGAATCCGTCCCACACATAAAAATCTGACACTGCATGCCGGATACAGCACGATGAATTTTTCGCCGGATTATTTTCAGGGACAGGTTTTCCTGGGTGGCGGTGCAGAATACAGCCGGGGTGCCTGGAAAACATCCGGATTTTATGGTCAGTTTAAGAGAGCCGATTTAAAGGACGGGATCTATAGCCCTTCGCGGCTGGGCGGGGGATTTTCGGCAGGCTATAAGAATGGAAAATGGGAATGCCGTTCCGGATTTATTTACCTCTATGAAAAACCACTGCTTCAGTCGGCGGAGAGAACGAATCTGGCAGGAGGAATCCTGTGTAAAGCACCGCTGGGAAAACAAATCCGCTGGGAGCAGGAACATGCATTTAGTATCCTGAATAAAAACAGGGCCGTTTTCAAACATCGTGCCTTGCTTCTTTATAGTTCAGGTCGTTTGAAAGCCAGCGCGGGATATTCCATCACAGGAGCCGGTTACGAATCCTGGGGAGTATTTTCACAGGCATGTGACGAAGACCGGCTAAGCGCCGGAGCGAGTTACGATGTGCTGAAAAGATACCGCGCACAGGTACAATGGGAAAGGAGCCGCCGCGGTCTCAGCAGAGGAAGAACCGAAACACATGTGCGGGATCACCTCAGCGCTTCTCTATCAGGAAAATCAAAAAAAGGGGCAACCATCAGTTTTAGGAGCAGCGCATCGAAGGTGATCACCCGTTCCACGAAGGAAAACATCTCGTTAATAACCGCCCTTTGGCAGGGGCAGAACAACCTCACCCTCAGCCGCGGTTTCACATTAAAGAACTGCAAGCTGAATACAAACCTGAATATAACACAGCTTTTTGCAGCTGCCGGCAAGTATTTTGCCTGCACTTCAGTTCGTCTCGAAGCAGGTACAGGAATCAGCCATTCCGCCGGACGGTATGCTGTAACTATTCGTCTGCGGGCCGATGAAAAGCTAAGGCATGGCGCAGGCGCACAGTTTGAATACATGCCCGGAAAAGGAGCCTTTCGCATCCATTTTTCTCCCCTAATTACCACCTCCACCCTGGCTGAAAAAAAATACACTTTCACCACCCAGGGAGGTATCCGCTTCCGGAAGACCGGATCCCGTGTGAGCGGAAGCGTAGACGGACATTTATCACCCGGCCGGTGGGAAGTTCAATACACTACCACACTTCAATGGTAAAATCTTTAATGCCTCTCTTGTGGATTATCTGCAGCTACTGTACCGCACAGCAGTGGCCCGTGCAGTGCAACCTGCAATTAAATCATCCGCACACTTCCTGGCTCCCCGATCTGTACAGCGACATGAATATTTCCCTGGAACTAACGGACAGTTCCGAACCTTCGCTGGATGTATTTCTTTATTTCAAAATAGAAGGTAACGGGTTCCGGATAGAGACCGATCCACTCAGCATACAAGAATGGATCACATTGCAGCCGTTCACCGTTACGGCCGCAGATCCTGACTTTCTCGCATATTCCCTTGATCCTGACCAGATGATCTTCACGGGTATCAGCCCCGGAGAATATGAAGAGATACGGCACTTTCCTGAAGGCGAATATACCCTCTGCATTCAGGTACGCTCATACGTTCACCCTGATAAAGTAGCTGTAAGCAATACCCTATGCGAAACAGACTGGTTTGTTCTGGCAGAACCTCCGCGCACTGCATTACCGGAATGCGCCGGAGACATTGCAGCAACGCCACTTCCGGAAATTCATTTTTCCTGGGATATCTTTCACACCTTCACCCCGGGAATCATTCAACCGGTAAATTACCTGTTTGAGTTATGGGAAGTCTTTCCTGACAACCTGGATCCCGAATGGCTTGTAAATGCAGGGGTACCCTATTACTCGGCGAATGTGTCTGCTCCTGATTTCACTTACACTTCCGTGCATCCGCCACTACAGGAAGGCAGATTGTACTGCTGGCGAGTTACACTACGTGATTTTAATGGCTCTTCGCTCTTCGCGAACAACGGAAAAAGCAATGTGTGCACCTTCCGGTACACAACAGAAATTTCTGTTCCCCTTTTGTTACGCCCGGAAGCCATCCCGCTGTCGCCGAGAAAGGCGCTGGTTCGGTGGAATGAATACAGCTTTATGACCGGGTATTTGCTGCATGTAAAAAAAGAAGGAGCAGGTAACTGGTTTGAATTTCATTCTGACAGTGGTTCTCACCGCCTTGTAAACCTCGAGCCCGCCACCGTTTACATTGCAAGAGTAAAAGGCTATTCGGAGAATGGTGAAACAGCGTGGAGTGAGGAAGTGCGCTTTACAACACCTTCGCCTCCCGTCTATTCCTGTAACTCCGGTTTCATTCCCACCCTGTTTCCTCCCGAAACACCCGCAAAAAATATAACTCCCGGAACATTCCTTAAGATCGGTGCCTTCGAACTGGAAACGAGCCATATCACACCGGGTCAGCAGAGCGGATATTACTCGGGCACGGGAAAAGTAACCGTGTTCTTTGGTTTCCGTCTGAATGTTTCCTTTCAAACCGTATTTGTGAACGAAGACCTGGAGATTCGCTCCGGTGAAGTACGGGCACTATCCAGCGGAATCAATGCCTGGGCGGGTCAATGGGATTATGAGGATACCTGGTTTTACCCCGGAGACGCCGATTCGGTGTTTACATCCAACGGGCATGTATATATCATCTCGGAAAATGGTGATACCACTCTGCTGCAGGCTGATTATGAGGGCGGACTGCTGATCACGGATCAAAACGGAGATCAGTGGCTGGTGCATCCTGATGGTACGGTAGTTCCGGTAGAAGGCGGCTCGTTTCTTCCTCTTCAAACTGCTCCTCTGAGTGCGTACGAACTGGAGATACTGGCAAGAGCCATGATGTATCTCTCTTCTACTATTACAGCGCAATCGGCCGATAGCATTCGCGCACTTTGCGAAACAGGCCGTCAGCAAGTCTACTCAGGTATCGGACAGCAAAGAGCGGTGCTTGGCACTACCGTACCGGAGGAAGGAGATGTGGTATTTATTACCTCTGTTCCCATTCATCCGGAAAACGCTTCGCTCAGCACACTGAATAATCAGCTGAAAACATGCGAAGAAGATTACCTGGTACAGAAAATTCTCCTGCACTTGCCCGGTGAACTGGTGGAAGCCTCCTCCCTGAATTTGTTCGGGACCTATCTCTCCGTATTGGGAAAAAAGTACAGCGACTGGCTGAAGGAACAAAGCGGAAGCGCGGATGAATTAGCGCGGCGTGTGGCGGAGGACGGCATCAAGCCGCTGGTAAGAAAAGTAGTTCGCAAGAAAATGAAATGATTCAGCCCGCGTGAACCCCGTTAAGCTTCGGGTTCATCGGAACCCGGCAATTCCAATGACGGGATATTTCCGATCGCGTTACCGGCAATTCCCTTTACGGAACCATACATCTCAGAGGTATTCAGCAACACTTTGTCAATCTGTTTTTCACGCTGGGCCCAGAGCTTTTGCATGGCTCGCTTTTCAGTATCCAGATCCGTCTTCATCTGTGTGAAACCCTCCACAATCGCTTCCACCTGCATACGAAACGTGTTGCTCGTGAGATAACTATACAGCATCTGCATTTTATCTCCCTTATTTTCCTGAGTACTCAGTGCGTGATGCAGCTGTATAACAGACTCACGTAAAACACTGCATAAGCCCTTGAACTCCTCAAAACTGCAGATCCAGATACCCTCTTTCATTCCCATGCGGTCCATTCCGGAAGGCATGGCTTCCGTTACCAGTACACCGATACTGGCTTTACGGTCACGGATATCCTGCCGGAATTTATCCAGCCAGTCGCCCCCGAAGGTTTTTGTACGTTTACTCTCATAGTAGATCGTACCGCAATTCTGCATGGCCCGGGTGTTGATAATCTGCACACAATCGCCTCCTCTTACCCCCTTTTTGATTTCTTCAATGGTGTCCAGCGGAAACTGCGCCCTCAGCCATTCCTCAATCGCCAGCTCCTGCGCCTCACCCTGCAGCTGCATGCTGCCCTGCTCCTGCCTGCGTTTCATTTCTTCCGTAAGCCGTACCTGATCATCCAGTTTCTTTTGCATTTCTTTCAGGCGCAGTTCATTTCTCTCCGATTCCGTTTTACGGATTTTCTCCCGCTCCGCGGTGAGTATCTCATTCAGGCGGCGTTCGTTCTCCAGTTTCAAACGGTCTTCCATCTCCAGCTTCTCGCGGCGCAATTTCTCCACCTCCGCCTTGCTCTTGTTCAGGTCCCGCAACTGCTCCGATTTCTCCTCCAGTTCCTTCCGGATGCTTTCCATACGTTCGGCATCCTCGGCTTTCAGCTGCTCCCGTAACTTTTGTTCCTGATTTTTCCGCCACTGCAGCGCTTCCTCATTCAATTTCTTCCTGAGATCCTCTTCCATCCGGTGAGAAATAATGGCCTGAACATCTATAGAAGTTCCGCAATTAGGACAATTTATCTTCTGATCATTTTCCATCGCTAACGCATAAAGATACACTGGTTTTAAAATAGAGCCAAAAAAAGTTGGTGGCCAGGCTACCCCCTCTTTAGCTTTACTCCGTGATCAAAGATTTCATTTCTCTTCTGGTAAAAAGGCGTACGACCGTTTCGCCGGAAAAATACTGGAACACGGCCATAACGGAACTGAAGGTTCATCCTTCCGGAAGGGAAGCCTATATCAGGGCGCGGCAGACCTTACTGGAAACCCTGCTTAAACCCCCCGGACTATCTGCTATGATATTCGAGCAGTTCTCCTTTGAAGATTGCTTCCTGCTTATCGCCTGCGTCAACGGAGAACTGCTGCTGCTTACGGAGAGGGGACGGGAGATTCATGCCCGGTTCCGGGAACCCTTTCCCGATGACTGGAAAATCTGGCAGGAACGCACGGAAGAACTGCTTTCGCACACCACCCGCAGGGATGATATCCCTCTCACAGGATTTGGTCATGCCGCATTTTTCTTTTTACAGGGCAGAGATGTGTTCACTTCCAAAAAGCATATTCCCCTGATGGAAAAAGAAAAAAACGGCTTCCGGGAACTGCACTTGGACCTGTTATCACTTAAACATGCTCTCCTGGCGGGCTGCTGACAGGAAATCAGAGGATCTGTGTATCTTTACTACATGACATCCGTGATCCGGTTTTTCTTCTGTTGTGCAATATGCTCGCTTCCGCTGCACATGCATTCCCAGGAAAAAAAATACCTTCTGGAGGTTACTTTTCTTGAAATCGTGTTTAATGGCGACAGTGCGGAATACGGTAAAGGAAAGACCTTTGTCTTCGACACGGACCGGGAAACGCCGCTTACTATTATTGATACGATTGGCGGAAAAGTGATCGGCGCCAAATTCACTATTGTGACTGAAAACGGACAGGTACTGCTGGCCTATGAACTCTACCGGCAGTTGAATTTCCAGTGGAGTGTATTCACCCAGTTCGCCCCTGCAGAACCGGGCACATTGAAACCTTACAGCGCCTACATACCAGGTAAGCCAAGCATTAAAAATCAGGATTTTCTCGAGATACCTGATCCGCCATTCAATGCCAGGTTATCCACCGCCATCTATACGAGGTGATCAACCTCTTTTTTCTTACATTTGAGCAAACACCCGCCCGATGAAAAACGGAATATTTGCCTGTCTGCTCGCTGCCGCCGTGCTCTTTTCATTTCTTCGCACCGGTCTGCATATCGAAAAAGAATATTCACCCCGTCCTCCTCAGATTCCCTCCGACTGGTTCATTGACCAGCGGATATATCCTTACGGAAATGTGGACGACAATGCCTATCATGCCGCTATTCAGCAAGCCCTGACGCTCCGGCAAACAGCCAGGCTGAATCCTGAAACCCAGGCCGCAATATGGCAGTTCGCAGGCCCGGTGAACGTAGGTGGCCGGCTCACGGATGTGGAAATGCATCCTTCATCGCAGCAGATTATCTACATAGGTGCCGCCAGCGGCGGAGTGTTCAAGAGCACAGATCAGGGCATTACATGGATCCCTCTTTTTGATAATCAGCCTTCTCTTTCCATCGGGGATATCGCCATCGCGCCCTCCGATCCTAATACGATTTATGTAGGAACCGGCGAATGCAATAACGGAAGAGGATCCGTAACCTACGACGGGCAAGGCGTTTTTAAATCTACAGATGCCGGCGCCACCTGGACCAGCGTGGGATTGCAGAATACAAAAACCACCGGACGTATAGCCATCCATCCGACCAATGCGAATATTGTTTTCGCTGCAACCATGGGAGACCTGTTCGGTAATGGTCCGAACCGCGGACTATACAGGACCACCGATGGGGGACTAACCTGGAGTAACGTACTCTTCGTGAATGACTCCACCGGGGCGGTGGAAGTACTTTTTGATCCGTCCAATCCGAATACCCTCTACGCAACCACGTGGACGCGGATACGCCGGCCTACTTATGTAAATTATGGCGGAGCAGGTTCCAATATTTATAAATCCGTAGACGGGGGAACTACCTGGACCATGCTCACCAACGGGCTTCCTGCCAACAATGCCCAAATGGGCAGGATCGGGATAGATATTGCAGCCGGCTCTCCTCAGACACTGTATGCGGTGTACGCCGGATACCTGGGCGCATTTTCCGGAATGTATAAGACCACCAATGGCGGAGCCAGCTGGGCACCTGTAACGGGAAATAATTTCCTGCTCTCCAATATGACCAGTTCCGCATTCTACTGGTACGGAAGAGTTAAAGTGGATCCCACCAATGCCAACAATGTGTATATCTGCGACCTTTCTCTCTGGAAATCTACCAATGGAGGAGGATCCTGGAACGATATCGGATCTTCCTTTCATGTTGATCAGCACAGTACCTATGTACATCCGAATAATTCCAACCTGGTGCTTCAGGGACACGACGGAGGAATAAACATTTCCACCAATGGAGGATCCAGCTGGACCAATTTCCAGAATATTCCCGTATCACAGTTTTATACCTGTGAAATTGACTATCAGAATCCAACCAACTTATATGGAGGTATGCAGGACAATGGTACCGCCTATACTCCCACCGGGAACCTGAACGACTGGCAAACGGTGTATTGGGGAGACGGATTCTACGTTCTGGTAGATCCTAACAACCCCGCAAACCAGATCTACGAATACCAGTATGGAAATTTAAGTACCGGCATGTCGGGGATAGATATGAACGAGAGATCCAACTGGATGACACCGATCGTTTATAATCCTCAGAACACAACTATTGTTTTTCACGGAAGGCAGAAAGTATATAAATCCACCAATAGCGGATATAACTGGACAGCGATATCACCGGACCTTACCGCCGGCCCGCAAACCGGGAATCAGAATTTTCACACCATCACCACCCTCTCCTGTTCCGGGGTTAACCCGAATATAATTTATGCAGGTTGTGACGATGGAAACGCCTGGGTGACTCTGAACGGAGGAACAAACTGGACACCGATCAACAGTGGATTGCCGGTACGTTGGATCACCCGTTTTACGGCAGACCCTAGCGTACAAAACAGAGTATTCTGCACGGTATCCGGATTCCGCTGGCACGAATACACCCCACATATACTCATGAGCAATACCAACGGAAGCAGCTGGACGGATATCAGCAGCAACCTGCCTCAGGCTCCGGTGAATGATGTGATCGTAGATCCTTCAAATAACAATATTTTGTATGTTGCCACCGACCTGGGCGTATATTACAGCACCAATTTAGGAGGCAGCTGGCAGGCGGCCGGTTCCGGCATGCCCATTGTACCTGTGAACGATCTCGTTTTGCATGGTCCAACGCGCAAACTGGTAGCAGGAACATACGGGCGCAGCCAATGGACCCTGGATCTGAATCAGCTGGTGAACGTGGATGAAGAAGTTACACAGACCCTTATTACAGCCTATCCCAATCCCACCACCGACTTCCTGCAAATTCAAACAGACCAGAGCGCCGCCTATGAACTGCGGGTATACGATGGGAAAGGAAGGCTCATGATCAGCGATTCATTCAAAGGCAATACCTATACCTTGCACCGGGGTACACTGGCAAACGGGATTTACCTGGCAGAGATCAGAACCGGAAACAGGACACAGACGCTCAGGCTGGTATTCCATTAACCGGTAAAGAGACTCGCCTAATGTTGCTATATTCCTGTTTTTCAATCACTTAATTTCTATGAATTCCCTTGACTTCGGGGTTAAGGCAGTAGTATCTTCGCACCCTTCTTAATCCTGTAAGGTTAAGCATTATGAAACTCTCCCAATTCAAATTCAACCTGCCGAAAGATCTTCTGGCAGAGTATCCCGCGAAGAACCGTGATGAATCGAAACTGATGGTGGTGCATCGCAAGACCGGCAAGTTCGAGCACAAGAAATTCCGCGACATCATCAACTACTTCAACGACGGGGACATGATGATCGTGAACAACACGAAGGTATTTCCGGCCCGGATGTATGGAAACAAGGAAAAGACCGGGGCGAAGATTGAAGTATTTCTTCTTCGGGAGCTGAACCGCGAAAGCAGGTTATGGGATGTGCTGGTAGATCCGGCGCGCAAGATCCGGATCGGGAACAAGCTCTATTTCGGTGAAGACGACATGCTGGTAGCGGAAGTGATAGACAACACCACCTCCCGCGGTCGGACGCTGCGTTTTCTATTTGACGGGCCGTACGAGGAGTTCAAAAAGACCATTGAATTTCTGGGACAAACCCCGCTTCCAAAATACATTAAGCGGAAGCCGGAGCCCATGGATGCGGAGCGCTACCAGACGGTATATGCCAGAGTAGAAGGAGCAGTAGCTGCGCCCACGGCGGGGCTTCACTTCTCGAAGCAGCTTTTAAAGAAGCTCGAGATCAAGGGCATTAGATTTCCGGAGATCACATTACATGTAGGACTGGGGACCTTCCGTCCGGTAGAAGTGGAAGATCTTACAAAGCACAAGATGGATTCCGAGGAGGCAGAAGTGACGCAAGCCACTGCCAATGTGATTAACGAAGCCATAGATTCTAAGAGGAGAGTGTGTGCTATCGGGACCACCACCATGCGTGCCATTGAAACATCCGTATCCACCGATGGACATTCGAAGCCTTTCAAGGGCTGGACGAACAAGTTCATTTTCCCTCCTTACGAGTTCAGTATTGCCAATTGCATGGTAACCAATTTTCACACACCGGAGAGCACCCTGCTTATGCAGGTATGCGCATTCGGCGGTTACGATCTCATTATGAAAGCCTACAAAGAGGCGATCCGGGAAAAGTATCGGTTCTTCACCTACGGAGACGCGATGCTCATTCTGTAAATGAAGTATTACGCCATCATCGTTGCAGGAGGTTTGGGCAACAGGATGAACAATCCGGTTCCGAAACAATTTCTCAAGCTGAATGGCCGTCCGGTGATCATGCACACGATCACGCGTTTCCATGAATGTGAATTAAAGCCGGAGATCATCGTTGTGCTTCACAAGGATCATCACGTTGTCTGGAAGCAACTATGCGAGGAATTTCATTTTGAAATTCCGCATCGTCTTACTTCCGGTGGCGACACCCGGTTTCTGTCGGTGCGCAGCGGGCTCCGGCAAACGGAGGGTGAAGGGATTGTAGCGATACATGACGCCGCTCGGCCGCTGGTTCATTCCAAGACTATACTTCACGCGTATAAAGCAGCGGAGATGTACGGGAACGCCGTACCGGCCATACCGCTGAGTGATTCCATCCGGAAGGTAGATCCGAGTGCCAGTGTGGCGGTAGACCGTACGAAGTACTGCGTAGTACAAACGCCGCAGGTTTTCCATTCTGAACTTCTGCGCAGAGCCTACGCAAGAGAATTCAAAATTACTTTCACAGACGATGCCAGTGTAGTAGAATCACTGGGTGAAACCATCCACCTTATAGACGGAACCCCTGACAACATCAAGATCACAACACCAATGGATTTGGCGGCAGCAGAAGCCTTATTAGCTTATCAGCCATTTGAGCGGGGGAAGTAGGTACGCAGAACAATGGCAGGGTCCGGCAGAAGTTTTGATTTTCCGAAAATTTTGTATATTCAGTAATGAATTCGTCTTTCCGGCATACTGCCGGCACAACAATATTAAAGGAGCAGACTGCCTCCGTCGGCCGCGGAAGCTATTATGCGTTTGGAAGCCTGATGCCAGGACGTTCATACAACTCAAACACAGCGAGATATCTGTTTAACGGAAAAGAAAGTGATGGAGAAGTATATGGCTCCGATGGAACGAGCTACGATTATGGGTTCAGGATTTATAACCCCAGGCTGGGAAGGTTTTTGAGTGTGGACCCGCTGACTAAAAAATACCCACATTTAACCCCATACCAATTTGCGAGCAATAGACCCATTGATGGCGTAGACCTTGATGGCTTAGAATGGAGTAAATCCACGAATTTAGCCACTGGGGAAACGACCTATACAATTAAACTGAAGGTCGTTAATAGTTCCTCTTTAACTAAGGAGCAGATTGCCGAACATGTTTCTAACATCCACGCATATCTCAAGTATGACGTTGAACATGCAGGGGCTAATTCAACAGTTAATATCGAATATGAAATTATAGATGTTCAAGATGTTGATTGGGAAAATGATTTTATTATGGAATTTAGGGATAGAGTTCTTGACGATGGCGAAGAGCATGATGGCTGGACACAGAAGTTTGGTGACACACAATCAAATTGGATGCAAATTTCTGTTGGTGGAGATAGAGATGCTGAGTTTATAGCAAATACTGGCGCTCATGAACTTGGGCATACCGCAGGATTGCCGCATGAAACGGGAGGGCATGACCGAAAAATTGATTTATGGAAGAGTCAGCGCCTCATCAGGCAAAAAATGCTTGACCAGTATAGGGAGCATGGGAAAAAGAACTTGATGATTTCAGCAGGTGGAGAGAATGGTTTATTCAAGGAGCAGGTCAAAGAATTCAATAAGTTTATACCATGGTTTAAAAAAGGAGCTTCATATAAGCCTGATAAAGGTGAAAAGGAAGCTAATTCAACAAGGTCACAAAATGATTCGAGGAATGATAAATAATTTTGGGTATATATTTTTAGTTTTATTTTTATCCTCTTGTTTCACACGTATTAAGAAAAGTAATTCTGACCAATCGAAACCTGACTCATACATTTGTATCGTTGATACGTTTTTGTCAGGAAAGCTGTACGATACGGGACGGAATCAAATAATTCTAAGGGGCAGGAAGGATTCTAAGATTCAACCACAAAATGATTCGCTGTATGTTGCCTTTGAAGTTGATTTTTATAATTCTGAAGTTTCAATTTCATGTGGAAATAAATTGTTATATGAAGGTAAAGTGACTACTCATGGAAACTTAGGACTTGCAAAAGGGATTTATATAAAAAAGGAGGTTGCGTGCAATTTGTCTTTCGTGATTAATGGGTTTGCGTTTACTTGCTCTAACGACATTTCAAAGTATAATGTACTCCGCATTAGACTGTTAAACGGGGAAGCTATCGTGATTTATTCCGACAATAAAAAACCTCGGTATAAGTGAAAAGCCCCTCCCAAAACTCAAGCTACTTTTAAATCGGTAGCTTTTTTTATGCTTGGAATAGGAGCGAACCTTTTCCCCGCCTATTTATTATAAAAGGCCATGAAAAGCATTATCACTCCTGAAGGATACATCCGCTTAAAGGATACGGAAGGAAAAAGCGCATTAATCGGACAAATCCGAAATGGTATCACCTTCAACCTGTTTAAAAGCGTTCCACGCAAGGTAAGAGTTGTGGAGTTTAAGCTGGGAAAGAATACCGACCCGCCTGGCGGACGGGCAGGCACGTTTTACTTTCATAATTACAATCCTGTGTTCCATCACATAGGTTCCAGGGAAGAGCACCCTTTGCTTACAAAAATATACATGCTGTATTTTCTGGAGGAAAGCACGTACACCCCAGAGTCGTTTGTAAACTACGTTTGCAAAAACTACTTTGTGGAAAAGCTGTGATTCCAGGTGCCAGGTACTTCGGTGCTGCAATAAGCCCCTTATTTAATCCCTCTCTTTAAGCTCGCACTTTTAGTACGCTAAGTAAGTCCTCAATGCAGGGACCCCGCCCAGCACTGCGCCCACAGTGCGTTTGCATTTTAATTCTAACAGAGGAAAGAAACATTCCTCACCAAGAGCAATTCTGCTTACGGTTCGCAACGGCTCCCCAGCCCCAGGATTTTTCCAACCACTGGTTTCCTTCAAATTTCCCAGGGAAGGGAGCTTTCCTTTTTGTTTCTATTTATAGAAAACACTATCAACATGTCAATGAACGTAAACGAGAACAACCGTATCGAATGCAATTACCCCATGCTCTTTGTCCCAGAAACAAAGAAATATTATCTCGACTGGTCCTCTTTCTGCACCATTTCAGGCCAGGCCAGCACCTGCCTGTACCGAATCTTAAAGCTGCTTCCTGATGTTACGGCTCACCAGTACCGATACAAAAACCGTGTGTACTGGGAAGTATCATTTGTGCTGGGATTCTGGAAACGGGTGGCAGAGCGTCCCCGCTAAGAACTATCCAGCTTTTCCTTTATCATCTCAATGACCTCTTTTCCTTCTCGGTGCAGGGAGCGTGAGCTGGTAAAAGAAAGCAAACCAGCCGAGTATGTGTATATGCACGTAAGCTATGTAAAGGAAATGCTTGTGTTCGTTGAAGAGAGCACTGTAACGGATGTATGCAAAGTTGACCAGACATTGATGGACACCTATTTGAATTATCTGCAAACGCAAAGAAGAAAGCAACGGGGCGAAGGATTGCTTGATGAACAAACCATTGCCCGTCACAAGGGAGCCATCCGACAGTTTTTTAAATATCTGGTCCTGGAAGGATATAAGGTTTTTCCGATTCGGATTTATCACAAAAGAAAAAAGGCAATAGGACTGCCAACTGTGCTCACCCATGAAGAAATCCGACAACTTTACTCGGTGTGTGATGATTCCGCCATTGGACACCGTGACCGCTGTTCACTGGCCATTTTTTATGGATGCGGAATGCGAAAAAGCGAAGGACTGCGTTTGCTGGTTTCTGATATTGATTTTTCAAGGAGCAGAATCCACGTGCGCAAAGCAAAAAATAACCGAGAGAGGTACGTGATGATGTCACCCACCGTACAAGTCCATGTAGAAGAATACGTGTACAATTACCGTGACCTATACCTGCCAGAGGGTTCCACTTACGATGAACTTTTTATTTCTGAGCGTGGGCTACCTGTAAAGCCTGAGACAGCAGCCAAGCGCATGGAAGCTCTTTGGCAACGGGTGAAGGACCGATACGGAAGTGATAAGCGAGTGGGCATTCACACTCTTAGGCATACTTTGGGCACACAGTTATATATGGTAGGCATGAGCATTGAAATGATTGCACTCATGCTGGGTCACGTCACTCTGGAAGCCACACAGCGATACATTCATATAGCCAATCACTTAAAAAAATAATTATGGAAAAGTTCGAGCAGTACTTAATTGATAATAATATGAAATGGGATGTAGCCAAAGTGTACGCACGCCTGGCGAGACATTATCTTAACTGGGTGAGAGAGAATAATCTTCGTGTGAAAAGTGTTAAGCGCACACCTTTTACCGATTGGATTCAACAGTGCCGTGAGAATGGAAATGGAGACCGAACGATTTGTGCTAAGGAACTGGCCATCAAAAAATATTATTACTTCCTGGGTTGTAAGAATAATCCCGCTCAGAGTTAGATAAAGAAAAAAAAGCAGCACACGCTTCCCACAAAAGCACTCACCAGGCATGAGCTTTTGAAAATATACCAGTCGATAAAGCCTCGCACTCCAGTGGAGCACCGCAACCGCTGTATGCTTGGCTTTGTGGTATTCCAGGGATTCATGCGCTCGGAACTCACCGAACTTCGAGAAAGCGATATTGATTACGAACGCTCAGAAGTGTTTATTCAAGGACAGAGCAGGACCAACTCACGAAGACTCAAACTTGAGTTTATTCAGATGCAACACCTGTATGATTACCAACACAAGTACCGAGCTGATTTTCTGGGAAGAGGCATGAGCACAAATACGGACCGATTCTTTTTGTCCAGGGGAAAAGGCGAAGATCTGAACAATTCCGTTACCAGGTTGCTTAGAAAGCTGAGGTGGGAATTTCCCCAGGTGCAGGACCTGCGTCACCTGCGTGGAAGCGTTATTACTAAGTGGCAGGACGAAGAAGGTTTGATGGAAGCCATGGTGAAGGCAGGGCACCGCTATGTATCCAGCACCGAGCGGTACCGCACCACCCGTTACGAGGAGCTTCAGGACCAGTTGAAGAGTTTGCATCCGCTGGAGAAGATGCAGTTTTAAAACAGGTGTTTTTTTCGTATCTTTGTCAATGAAGTATGCCACAAAAGCGAGCCGTTAATATTGAGATTGATAAGCTGACCAACTCCATTGTGAATGCCGTCTCTGGGGAAATTTTCGAGACAGTTTTTAGTAAAGTATCAAGGAAGGAGATTAGAAATAGGGACTGGATTTTTAACTGGCATCATGAGTTGAAGGATAAAAGTAATCGGGTGTATAAAATGACTACTGTCGAGAACGAAAATATTATTCACGGATTAATTTCCCTGAGTGTTCACCGTAACTTCGTTTTTGTAAACCTTGTGGAGAACGCCAACTTCAATAAGGGGAAAGAGAAATTATATGAGGGTGTAGGTGGGAATCTGTTTGCGTTTGCATGTAAAATGTCTGCGGACTTGGGTTATGGCGGTTGCATCAGCTTTGTATCAAAGACTTCTCTGATGAAGTATTACAACCAGGCTCTGGGAGCAGTAAGGATAGCAGGTCAGCGCATGGTAATTTTAGAATCAGAAGCCGAAGAGTTAATTAACCGATATTTTAAAACCAAGTGACATGAAAAGGAAAGAATCAAAGGAGCCAGACGTTTACGTTGTGAACAGGAAGCCTACCGAAAAGGAGTTGAAACAGCTTGTGACATTTGTAAAGGAGCACAAGCAAAAGCGGAAGGCAAAAAAGCACCGCAGGGCAGCGTAAATCCTACTCAGTAATTGAATTCCATGAGCCTCAGAGCAATCTGGGGCTTTTTTTTATATCTTTATTCAGTGAACACCGCCAAAAATCCGATGGGTTCCCCCTCACACACAAGCCAAAATATACCATTAGGGTATTTTACCTTCGGCAGTCTGCCTGCCGAAGCGGCAGCGCTGGTCAAAAGCCGGTAAGGATTTAAGAACCCTCTGAATTAACCTTCTTCCTTATTTCACCTCAAACTCCACACGCCGGTTCTTCTGACGGCCCGACGGACTGTCATTACCTGCAATAGGATGTGTGCTTCCTAATCCAAAAGCTGATAACCGATCGGGACTAATCCCATGTACGATCAGGTAATCGCGCACCGCGTTGGCCCTTTGACCGGAAAGCAACTGATTCGCCTCCGCACTCCCTACATTATCTGTGTGCCCTGTAACCTGAAGACTGATCCCGGGCTTGCTTTTTAAAAATACCACAAGCTGATCCAGCGAAACACTGCTTTCCGGCTTTAATACAGATTTTCCTGATTCAAAAAGAATGTTTTCGAGGGTAAACCTCAACCCCTTTACCGGTTCTTTTGGAATTCCCGTTACAGGCGGAGTGATCGTAGTGCCGTTCTTCCCTCCCACCGGTACCACAGAGATCATGTCAAAATGAAACCGGCAATCGTAATAATAATTCACCAGATTATATTCCTTTTGTATTTCCTGCTCCCTCTGCGTTAACTCGTTTTGCTTCGCCTTCCGGTATTTCAACGTTTCAGCGTTCTGCTGCCTTAGCAACTTCCGGAAGTCCTCCTCCTGTTTCTTATTCCTCTTCTTCGAATGATAAACAAGCTGCGATTTATACCATGCCGAAATACTATCTGTTCCTTTCTTCACCGCTTTTTTATGTTCCGCCCTAAGCACGCTCACCCTCTTATTCATCTCCGCAATCACCTGGTTAACGGAATCTTCCTCATCAAAAAACTTCCCAATCAGCAGCAGCCTCTCCCCGCCCTTCGCCACGTAACGCCTTTCCATATAAATCCATTTTCCCCAGATCAGTGAATCCTGAAAGGGAAATCGTACATCCGGCTTCAGTTTAATGTGCATCCGTCCTTTCACATTCTGCTCCCCTGATGGAAAATGCCAGTCAATAGACTTTACTCTTCTCCAATCTACCGTCTTATTCCCGCCCGGCCGGGTGTAAAAACTCAAAATATATTCTTTCCCGGCCTGCAAGGGCTCCTTCAGCGGCACCTGTAAATACTCGCTCCCGCTGCGGTTCAGCAAACACAGAGCGTTATAATAACTGCCCTCTCTGGCATAACCTTCCACGCTGTTGCCCGCTGAATAATGATAGAAACCGCCCAGGGGTTGCGTCCAGAAGGTAACCATCCCGTTCAGGTTCTGCTCAAATCCCGGATTCGGCACCAGATTTTGACCAAAAACAGAAAAAGCGGAAAAAATAAAAAAATATAACGGCCGGATATTCAAATCAATCGTTTTACGGAAACCACTCCCGCAGGGTTTTCGCCTTCCATACCCGAGATATGTATGATTCCCGGACGCTTTCCGGTTTCCAGCGTACCATACATACCCGACAAGCCCAGGAAGTCTGCCCCGTTTCGCGTTGCCCAAAGTAATAATTCAGAAAAGGGAATTTGGATACAGGACTTTTTTATAGTTATCAGCTCTTCCAGTATAGATAATCGGGTGTTACTCGCCATGCTATCCGTTCCCACCGTGACCCTCCATCCTGCCTTCCACCAGGAAGTATAATCAGGAAGCGTGTTTTCGATGAACAGATTAGCGCGCGGACAGGCGCAAAGAAAGTGCAAGGGAGGCTGGACGGAGAACGGAGGACGAAAGACCGTATTATGAACCAGCTGTATGCCCGGCACATGAAAACAGGATTGAATATACTCCAGTGAGTTATTAAACCGGGGAACCCAGGACAAATCCATGTTCAGCTTCAGAAAAAAATCCCATAAGCTGCCGCGGTGCCGGAAAAATTCATTCTCCGCCTCGCTTTCCTGGTGATGGATACAGCAAGGAAGGTTTTTTCCCCGGTGCCATTCAGCAATCTTTCTGAACAATTCCGGAGTTACGGTGTATGGCGCATGAGGAACAAGGGAAGCAGGCATTGTTCCAAATAACTTCACTAAAGCCAGGCCTTTGTTGTAAGCATCCTCTGTTTTAGAGGGGTGAAGATCAAGAAGCTCGATGAACGTATGATAAGCGATCGAACTTTGAGATTTCAGTTTTAAGCTATCCGCTGTATTAGAAATATCTCCGACCGCTACGATTCCATTCTTGTTCATTTCGCGGTCGGCATCCAGCATGGCTTCGCAGCGCTGCGATTCGGGAACAGCATTCCGTAACGGCATAAGCTCTGAAATGAAGCCGGCCATTCCTCTTCCCCTGTTCAGTTTACCGTGCAGGTGTGAAAGTTCGAGATGACAGTGGGCATTTACAAAGCCCGGGGAAAGAATTCCATGAAATGCATCACCCGTAACTTCGCCCCAGGTAATTTCGCGAATAGTTCCCGAAGCATCCAGGTGAAGAACGGCCGGCTCCAGTTTTCCTGTTTCCGCACGCAACACCCTATGGGAAGAAAGGATCACCTTAGTATAAAAATTTGTTGTAAGGATATCTGACCCTGTGCATCTCACTCACCATTTTGTACAGTTTATCCCTGAACCTGTCAATGTTTACCTTGCCCGCAGCAGAAATAAATATACAATGCTCTCCCATTTTACCTATCCAGGTGTCCTTGAGTTGCTCGAGAGAAATATTCCGGGGTGTTTCCGGACTCAGGTCGGAGGGGTCTTTAGGTTCATATGTAAAGGCGTCGATCTTATTGAAAACGATCAGGGTGGGTTTATCACCCGCGCCGATTTCCTTCAGTGTGGCATTTACCACATGATACTGGTCCTCGAAGTGAGGATGGGAAATATCCACCACATGCAGCAGCAGATCCGCTTCCCTCACCTCATCGAGTGTAGATTTGAATGATTCCACGAGCTGATGCGGTAACTTGCGGATGAATCCAACAGTATCCGAAAGCAGAAAAGGCAGGTTTTCGATAACCACCTTCCGGGTGGTAGTGTCGAGTGTGGCAAACAACTTGTTCTCTGCGAACACCTGCGATTTACTGATCAGGTTCATGAGTGTACTTTTTCCCACATTGGTATAACCCACCAGTGCCACCCTGATCATTTCGCCACGGTTCTTTCGCTGTGTGACCATTTGCTTATCAATGGTCTTCAGCCTGTCTTTCAACAAGGCGATCTTCTCCCGGATAATAAACCGGTCGGTGGCAATCTGCTTTTCGCCCGATCCGCCCCTGGCTCCTGTACCTCCCCGCTGCCGTTCCAGGTGTGTCCACATACCCACCAGCCGGGGAAGGAGGTATTCATATTGAGCGAGCTCAACCTGTGTTTTAGCATGCGCTGTTTGAGCGCGTTGGGAAAAAATCTCAAGTATAAGCCAGGTACGATCCAGCACCCGGCGTTCCGTTTCCTTTTCTATGTTCCTGACCTGGGAGGGAGAAAGCTCGTCGTCGAATATAAAAAGCTGAATGTTGTTATCTTCAGCATATCTCTTCAGTTCCTGCAACTTCCCCGATCCTACAAAGGTGCGAACGTCCGGTTTTCCCAGTTTCTGAGAAAACCGTTTGACCGGAATTATTCCTGCGGTCTCCGCCAAAAAAGAAAGCTCATCAAGATACTCCTGAAGCAATTTCTCATCCTGTTGCTGGTTAACCAGTCCGATAAGAATCGCCCTCTCAAATCCTGACTTTTCCTGCTTTCTTTCTAACATCTGAATAGCTGACCTACTTTTTCAAGGTCTGTACATACTTCGCCACGGCATCTACTTGTTCATGGGTCATTTGATCCATGAAAGCCGGCATTGTTCCTTTCCCTTCCATAATAATTACCCGGGCCTGGTTGAAGTCCATGGGAGAAAGTGAGAGATCGGGTGAATTCATTAACATGGCCTTTCCATCATCACCATGACAAACAGAACACTTTGCCTTGTAAACCTCCACTCCGTTCGAAGAGGCGGTATCCTTTCCCTTCTCCCGTTTTGCTTTTCCCATTTCCGCCATTCCATATGCTCCGATGATCAGCAGGAGGGAGATGGCGGCAAGCAATTTCTTTTTCTTTTTGAATCCAACAATGGCCATAGGGATGGAAGCGAACACCATGCCCAGTTTAATGATCATAAGAGTATTTATTTCCGGCAATTCAATGAGCATATATCCGCCGGTACCCAGAAAGGCGAGGCTGATCACCATTTCCACAATACGTGTAGCGCGTGTATATTTTTCGAGCGCCGGGGAATTGGCCAGCAGCATTCCGGTTTTCACCAGGTAATGAAGCAGAAACAGGATAACTGAAACAAGGTGGACGTAATAAACGATTTTCATAGCGTCAGGGTTTTGGGACAAAATTACTATAAAAAAATCAATCCATTTGCCTGCTTTTCAATTCATTAGCCACTCATACCAGAATAGCCCGGAAGCGGCGTAAAAAACATACATTTATACCCCTAGCTGAAAGCCCATGAGAACCTGCTTCCTTGCCCTGTTCATTTTCATTTCCGGTTCCGTTTCGTTGTGCCAGTCGCCCACGCATCCGGTGAACGGAACAGCCAATCAGAATCACACTGCGTACGCATTCACAAATGCCCTCATCTGGGTTGATCCTATGAATGTAATTACCGGCGGCACGCTGTTGATCCGCGACGGAAAGATTGTGGAGGTAGGAACGAAAGTAACCATCCCTTCCGGAACGGTGGTGTATGATTTAAAAGGCAAAAGTATCTATCCTTCCCTGATTGATCCATTTACAACCTACGGGATGCCGGAAGTAAAACGTGAACCCTGGAGTCCGAATCCGCAGATGGACACAAAAACAAAAGGGGCGCACAACTGGAACCAGGCGATCAAACCGGAACTGAACGCGGCAGACTTTTTTGTGGCCGATCAGAAATTTGCAGATGAGATGCGCCGGTTAGGTTTCGGCACGGTGCAAACGATTCCGCGCGACGGCATAGCCCGCGGTACAGGTGCGTGCGTGATTCTGGGAACCGGGAAGGAGAATGAGTTGATTATTTCCGGCCGTTCGTCGCAGAATTTTTCCTTTGAAAAAGGTTCCTCTTCCCAGGAATATCCAGGGTCGCTGATGGGATCCATTGCCCTGCTTCGCCAGACTTATCTTGACGCACTCTGGTATAAGGAGAATAAGGGGACTGTTGAATTCAATCTTTCGCTGGATGCCTGGAACAGCAACATGACACTGCCTCAGATCTTCGAAACACGGGATAAACTATCCGTTCTCCGCGCCGACAAAGTAGGCGACGAGTTTAAAGTTCAGTTTATTTTCAAGGGAAGCGGGAACGAATACCAGCGTATTGACGAGGTTAAGGCTACAAACGGCAAGTTTATTCTTCCCCTGAATTTTCCGCTGCCATACGATGTGGAAGATCCGTACGATGCGTTGCTGGTTTCGCTTGAGGATATGAAACACTGGGAAATGGCTCCGCTCAATCCCTCCGCCTGCGAACAGCGATTCATCACTTTTGCATTTACTACCGCTGACCTGAAAGACAAAAAGGAATTTTGGAAAAATCTGCGTAAGGCCATTGCCTACGGGCTCAGTGAGCGCACTGCGCTGAAGGCTCTTACGGTGAATGCGGCTGAAATGCTGGGAATTTCTGATCTGGTAGGAACCCTCCGGCCGGGGATGCTTGCTAATTTTATCATTACTTCAGGGAATCTATTCGACGAAAAAAATATCATTTATGAAAACTGGGTGAAAGGAGTCCCCTACACGATTCAGGATCCGCACTTCACTGATTTGCGGGGAAATTATGAACTCTCCGTGAACAACAAAGTTCTCAAACTGAAAATAAGCGGTGAACCGGATAAACCCAAAGGGAGCATCATACAGTCCGACTCGGTTAAGATTCCGGTAACATTCCTGGTGAATGATCAGCTTCTGACCATCACCTTCGACCATAACGGCTGGTACCGGCTGGGCGGCTCCATGAATGCAGACGGCACTGTATGGCAGGGCAAGGGGCAGCTCTTCGACGGAAGCTGGGTAGAATGGGTATGCAAACGAACCTCCGGCGAAGAGGAGAAAAAACCACAGGATAAGAAAGGACAAGAACTAAAGATCTATCCCACATTGGATGATGTGATCTATCCTTTCAATGCCTACGGCGTTACAAAAAAAGACAGTTCTGCTTACCAGAAGTGGAGAAACCGCTGGGGTGCTATACTCATCAAAAATGTAACGGTTTGGACCAATGAACCGGATGGGATACTAAAGAACAAAGATGTGCTGATTGTGGAGGGGAAAATTGTGCGGATCGGCGAAAATCTTGGTGTTCCTGCTACTGTAAAAGCCATTGTTATTGACGGAACCGGTAAGCACCTCAGCCCGGGAATCATTGACGAACATTCCCACATCGGCATCAGTGGCGGGGTGAACGAAGGAACACAAAGCAGCAGCGCGGAAGTGAAGATCGGTGACGTTATCAACTGTGAGGATATTAATATCTACCGTCAGCTTTCCGGGGGCGTTGTGGCCTGCCAGCTGCTGCACGGCTCAGCCAATCCCGTAGGTGGACAAAGCGGATTGATTAAACTTAAATGGGGCACCTCACCGGAAGAAATGAAAATAAAATGGGCCGACGGGTTCATCAAATTTGCTCTGGGAGAAAATGTAAAACAGAGCAACTGGGGCGACAATAGCACCATCCGCTTCCCCCAATCCAGAATGGGTGTAGAACAGGTTTATTTTGATCTGTTCATCCGGGCCAAGGAATATGAAAAACGGATGGCAGAATGGAATAAAATGGATGCAAAAACAAAAAGCAAATCTACCCCTCCCCGACGGGATCTTGAACTGGAAACCATAGCGGAGATTATGAACAAACGCCGCTTTATTTCCTGTCATTCCTATGTGCAGAGCGAGATCAATATGCTGATGAAAGTCGGTGACTCTATGGGATTCACGGTAAACACCTTTACCCATATACTGGAAGGATATAAACTGGCGGACAAAATGAAATTACACGGGGCAGGCGCTTCCTCCTTCTCAGACTGGTGGGCATACAAAATGGAGGTAAAAGATGCTATTCCGTACAATGGCGCCATTCTCTGGAGAAACGGAGTAGTAACCGCATTCAATTCTGATGACGCGGAAATGGGTCGCCGGCTGAACCAGGAGGCAGGCAAAGCGGTTAAATACGGCAATGTTCCGAAAGAAGACGCACTCAAGTTTGTGACACTGAATCCGGCCATACTTCTGCACCTCGATAAGAAGATGGGTTCTATCAAACCAGGCAAAGACGGCGACGTGGTGTTGTGGACCGCCGAACCTCTTTCCATCTATGCAAAAGTGGATAAGACGATTATAGAGGGTACGATTTACTACGACGCCGAAATGGACAAATTGCTAAGGGAAGAAATACAGAAAGAACGCGCCCGCCTGATACGTAAGATGCTGGACGAAAAGAATGGTGGAGAAAAAACACAGAAACCGGTAAAGAAAGAACAGAAACTGTATCACTGCGACGATGTGGAAGAGTATGGAGCGGAAGAGGAAACAGTAGGTCAGTAATAAGACTTAAAGATCATTTGATATGAAAAAAACTGTTTTACTTCTTGTGTTCGGGTGGGTACTAAGTGCGAATGCACAAACACCCACTCCGGCACCGCCACAAAAAAAGAGCATTATTCTCATGGGGGGATATGCGCACATCGGGAACGGACAAGTAATAGAGAACTCAGCCATTGGGTTCCGGAACGGAAAACTGGATCTGGTAGGAGATGCCACCACAATCAAGATTGATCTCCGAAGTTACGATACCGTGATCAACCTGCAGGGAAAACATGTATATCCCGGTTTCATACTTGCCAATAATACCATCGGACTCAGCGAGATCGGCGCCGTACGTTCCACCAACGATATTGCCGATGTTGGCAGTATGGTTCCCCACGTTCGAAGCCTGATCGCTTACAATACGGATTCGAAGATTATTCCCACCGTTCGCACCAACGGTGTTCTCCTTGCGCAGGTTTGTCCGCGCGGAAATGTTCTGAGCGGCACTTCTTCCGTTTTTAAACTTGACGGCTGGAACTGGGAAGATGCAGTACTAAAGGCCGATGAGGGAGTGCACCTCAACTGGCCTTCCATTTTTCGCAGAGCATGGTGGGAAGGTACCGTTGAGAAAAACAAAGACTATGATAAAAACAAGGAGAACATAGAACGCTTTTTTGCTGACGCACGAGCCTACAGCGAAGGGCCGGTAACAGAAAAAAATATCCGCTTCGAAGCCATGCGCGGCCTGTTCACCGGCAGCCAGACTCTCTATATCCACGCGAATTATATAAAAGAACTGGTAGAAGCGATTTATTTTTCAAAAAAGGCCGGTGTAAAGCGCATGGTTATCGTGGGAGGTAAAGATTCCTGGATGGTCACCGACCTGCTCAAAGAAAATAATGTGGCAGTGATGCTTAACAGGGTGCATGATCTTCCCGACCGGCCGGAAGATGATGTGGATCTTCCGTATAAAACGCCTTCCCTGCTGCGGAAAGCAGGTGTACTCTTCTGCATACAGGTAGAAGGTGATATGGAACAGATTCAGGGCAGGAACCTTCCCTTTAATGCCGGTACAGCGGTAGCGCACGGGCTCACCTACGAAGAGGGTGTAATGGCCATTTCTCTCAATGTAGCTATCATGCTGGGTATTGATCACCGTACCGGCTCACTGGAGACCGGGAAGGATGCCACGCTGTTTGTTTCAACCGGTGACGCGCTGGACGTTCTCACAAATAATGTGACGCTTGCCTTCATTGAAGGGCGAAACATAGATCTGGATAACGAACAGAAATTCCTGTACAATCAGTACATGAAAAAATACGGGAAGTAATCAGTTATTCTTTGCCCCCTCCTCTATCCATTGAAACACAAGATCAATTTCCGCCTGGGTCAGTGGGTTTCCCGGAGGCATGGCGGGAAGCTGCGTACCTGCGAGCCGCATATGCAGCACGCTGGCAGAGGGCGTAACAGTGTCTACATAAGGTGCATTGAGTCCGGTGGTCATCAGTTCATACCAGGAACAGCAGGATTTAAGATTCAGTGCGAAGTGGGTCTCATCATGGCAGGAAATACAATTGGCATTCCAGATCGGCTGGATGTCGTTGGTATAACTTACCCCGTGGGAATGATTGTGAAGACTGATCGGTCCCTGATCTTTACGGCAGGAAGTTGCAATAAAAGTTAGAAAACCCAGTAAAAGGAAAATCTTTCTCATCGCTATTCGTCTTTTTGAATCCAGGTGGTGCGTTTAATATTAAAACCGAGGGTAAACTTCCCCTTCAGATAGTCCAGGTTATCAATGGTGTACAAGTCCTGTTCCAGTAACTCCGATGAAGAGGAAATCACGATCTGGAAAACGTGACCAGCCGTACCGAATTCCCATCCCAGTGAAAGCGGATAAGCATCATTCGACGGCTGCCGGTTGGCCGTCCAGGTGTATTCAAAAAGAATGGCTGCATTCTCCTTGTATCGGAATACCCCGCCCAATCCTGCATAAATAGTATGATTATCCACTCCGGGTTCCGAAAGATTGCGGTAAACCATACCCGTTACCAGTTGCAGGGAAAGTTTCTCACTCATTTTTCTTGCAACGATCAACTGCGTGTTATACAGGAAACGATGAGGAAATTCATACTTAAAGGGAGTTACGGAATCCGCATAGTACGCCTCTTCCGGAACTTTAGGAAACTTTCCGGTACGGATAGCGGTATTGAAGTATGCAGCGAGAGATACCGGTCGCTTTCCATCTTCCGTTTGCTGAAGTAATACATACTTTACTTCAACATCAACGGTTTTTCCGTACTTGGTACGCCCCGCCCCCACGCTAAGCCGGGAATTAATGGGAAGGCCGAATCCAAACCGAATGTTTGCCGGCAGATCCAGTCCGAAGAATTGCTGCCAGGCACTGCTATCGAATCCGATTCCCCCGAAGCGGTGTTTAATTGTAAAATCAAAACTGCGGGGAGATACTCCTTCTGTTGTCTGAAGATTGATCAGGGTATTTCCTCTAAACGTTCCGAACACCGGCTCGGAGGACTGTGACGATGCGGCGAATGCGGCTAAGCAGAAGGAGATGTTTAAAAAAACTTTTTTCATTTTCCTGGTGTATTCTGTGAAAGAGAGCGGATAAAAAGAACCAGTTTCCACCGTTGTGTTTTGGAGTAGGTTTTCTCATAAGGGCTCATTTGCCCTCGCCCTTTGGTTATTTTCCAGAAGATCGCTCCGTCGGATTGGGTCTGGAATGCAGAAGAAGTATGATCTGCGGGGGGCGTAGTGAGCGCCTTGGCTGCCGGTCCGTCGCCCTTTCCACCCTTGCCGTGGCAACTCCAGCAAGCGGATTCATATATCTTTTTCCCCTCCGCCAGCGACTTGGCATCAGCTATCACCGGATTTTTCAGCGTATCGGTCCAGGAAGGAGCCACCCAGGGTTTGGTTTGCTTTTGGGATAAACTGCGTTCAGCCGGGATGGCGGCCACAATAAAAAAACAGATGGCGGCTACTCCCGCCCACAGTATAAATTTCATGGGTTCAGCATTTTTGTTTCACCTGCCAGGCCCGCATGATGGCCGGCCAGAGATACATTTCCGGCGCGTTGGTAAATTCCGGAGAGTGCTATATGTGTTCCTTTGTGCATGGGATCCAGCGTTTCGGCTTTGTGAAGATAATACAAAGCCTCTTCATCACGGCCTGTTTTAACAAGAAGCATACCGAGATTATAGCAGGTTCGCTGATCCCCCGGCATAAGTTCATCGAGTTTTTTCAGGTGAAAAACAGCCTTTTCCGCCTGCTTAAGCTGTATATAAACCAGGCCCAGATTATTATGGATTACCGGTGATTCCGGATCCCGGGCTGCGCTGCGAAGCAGCCATTGTTCCGCCTCAGAAAACCTGCCTGTTCTGGCCAGTAATACTCCCAGGGCCAGTTGCGACTGGGCATGCCCTGTATCGGTGCGCAGTGCGAGCCAATATAACTTTTCAGCTGCATCGGTAAACCCGCCGCTTTCTTCTAGATGCCCCAGGTTCAGACAAGCCTCTGCATATTCCGATTTCTCTCTGATGGTATGAAGATGCGTGGAATCTGCGATGATGGTATGCAGCTCCCCTGCGCTTTCCGTATTCCGGCCGTCCAGAATCATAAGCTTTGCCAGACGCAAACGGGCTTCCCGGTCGCCCGGATCCTGATTCAGCATAGCCCGGAGATGGATTTCCGCATTTTTATTATCCTTTTCCAGGAGATATAAAGCCGCTAACTCCCGGTGAAGACTTAAGGGAGTATAAAGTCCCCATTTCTCTGCGATGCCCAGGTGATAAAAAGCCTGCTCCCTTACCTGTGGCCCCGGTTCATGCGTGCTTCTCTGATTTGTCAGCTGATCATATAATCTGTCGCCCCGGTAATAATGATAATGTATAAATCCGCTGTGAACGGAGATCGCCACGATCAAAACAGTGATCAAAGCATAAATTTTTCCCACCCTGCTCCATTGTCCGTCGCGTTTTAATACAGCTCTTCCCACCTGAAGAGAGGGAAAGCGCACTGTACGGATCATTTGCAGTGTAAGATATCCGCAGACCAGTGCTAGAGTTATCGCCAGCAAAAACGGAACGGTATCGTATAGCCCGCGGAAAACAAGAGTGAAAGCCAGCACGATAAATCCCAGCAGTACGTCCTCCCAAAAGCTGAAAGTAAATTTTGCCTTGCTTCCCTGTACCGCTTTGAAACTATCCAGGAAAGAAGGTTTGGTGAAACCGAAGGAAATGGCATCGTGAGGGCATACGGCCACGCAGTCGAGATCTTTCAGGCAATTGGCATTTACTACTTTTCCGAATTGCTTGATCTCCCGGTGTACTTCAATGTGGGAATGGCAGTGGGCTGTACAGATTCCGCACTGTTCGCAGGTACCGGTGAGCTTAATTTTTCCAGGGGCGGTACGGTCACCTAATCCGAACAGCACACCGTAGGGGCAAATATCCTGGCAGAATCCCCTGGATCCAAGCAGGTACACCGTAAGAAATCCCACCGAAAAAAAAGTGATCAGTGTAACCGGAACGGAAGGAAGATTTCTCCAGTAATCGGTGGTAACAAACGATGCCCAGCCATCTGCATCGTTCAATACACGAAACCCCGGAAAAGGGGTGCCCGCCATTATGCGTTCAACCGTAGGCCAAACGAAGAGATACAACATAGCTGCCACGGGTATAACAAAAAAAACCCGTGACCGGATATGTACAGGTTGAATGTGTAATTTCTCGAGGATGGAAGCAGAGAGGTCCTGTAAAGCAAGGATATGACAGGCCCATGAGCAGAAGAATCTTCCGAAAATCAGCGTGCCGACAACGGTCACACCCATGAAGATGAAGCCTGCAGTAATCACCCCCAGATGAATGGTGTACAGAACTTCGTTTAGTTCAAGCGGAGCCAGTGTTTTGCCCGCCACCAGCCAATGAGCGATGTGCAGACCCATCAGCAGGTAAACACCGATGAGTGTATACGTCCGGTAACGGGTATATCTCGCCTTACGCTGAAGATTTGGGACCTCTCCCTTCATAAAAAAAATCTCCCGTGGCTGCCCCGTACTGCCGGTTTACTGCTTTACAAGACGCCGGTAATAGTTCTTGTTTCCGATTTTAACAGTCAGCATATATACACCGGGAGGCAGATGCTCAAGATCCACCTGGCCTGAATACAATCCCGGAACCATTTCAACTTTCTCTGAGTGCAGTACCTGTCCCAGCAGACTATTGATCTGTACCAATGTTGTACCTGAACCGGGCATCAGCACATCCAGCGTGAACAAACCGGAGGACGGGTTAGGATGCACGTTGATGTTCCGGTCAAGATCCCACTCCTCATCCACGCCGCTGCAGATTTCCACCATAGCGGTTACAGGCACTGTTGGACTGCTGCAGGTAACTCCGCCTACTTCAATTTCCCAGTCATAGAAATAATAATAGTATCCGGATTGAGAACAACCGGTGATTGACAATGTATCCGTCATCGTATACGGATAGCTTGTACCGGCACTGTTTCTCCAGAGGTTAATGGTAGAGCCGGCTGCCCGCAGCGAATAATTTTTACCCGGCTGCACAACAAAATCCAGTGTAACCCTTGATGGTCCGTTCGGAACAAAGACTGTTTTTGCCAGAAGAATAGTTCCGATTTCATCCTGAAGCTGTATGGTACGGTTGCCAGCTCCGCTGGCATGCACTTCCACAGATTTAATCGTGAGGGGTCTGAAAACGTCAAACAGCTGGTAGTTGGAAGAACTGCTGTATGCGCCTGTGGAAAGCGTATCGGGCTTTCCAACATAGTTAATATTTCCGTTAAAGTGGACTTCTGAGTTCAGGAAATAAGTGGTGGTAGCCGTAAGCAGGGGAGTGACAAAGGAATTCCCTGTTCCCACCACAGCACCGGAACTGTCGTGCCACACCAGGTTATTTCCCAGCGCGGTCAGCGTGGCGGAGGTATTGACACAAACCGTGTCTCCGCTTGATACAGGAGCTGCCGGTGTGGTGCTCGCTGCAACGGTTAATGAGGCAGTGCCGGTTCCGCAATAATTCGTTACCGTTACTGAGTAGGTACCCGGGCTTACCCAGATACTTTGTGTGGTGGCACCGGTAGACCAGTTGTAAGCGGTACCCGCGGTGGCGGTCAGCTTAAGTGTATCACCTGTACAAAGGTTAGGGCTGCGATCAGGAGTGATGCGGGTCACAGGATTGCCCGGAGGAGTCTGCTGTGTAAGAGTAAAAGGCACCGCAGTGTAATTGTTGGTTTCATCCTCTTCGAGAATAGCGTCATGGGGGTCTACCTCATAAACGATCCAGTAGTTTCCGTTACAGGTTCCGGGCGGAATATTGATCCACATACCGTCCAAGCTCTCGTCGTAAACATCCGTATAACCGCTGGAGATACCCTGTTCCACCACGGAACAGTTATAAGAACCTCCACCCAGTCCCCAGTTCGGGAAATCACCATTATAAAGCGTGGTTCCCTGATTGTAAACAGTATTTACGTCCTTGCAATGGTGGTTAGCAGAAGCGGCGCTGCACTGGTAATAATCCATCAGGCAGAATCCCAGCTTGTGACCGGTTCCCACGATGCTCCAGTTGCGCGGATCCGGCTCATTGATATCCTGGATGCGAAGCGTGAATACACCCCAGTCGTCAAAGTGGATATGGTTATGGGAGGGATGGTAGGTCATGGCTGCTGCATAACGATCCCAGTAGGTCATGTTATTTCCGTTCTTATGGTAGATCCTTTGGGTTGTGATTTGCTTAGGAAGAGGATAGCCGTTCGGACAAACAAAGGTACCGGTAGAAGGGAACGTGAAGGTATCGGTACCGCAGAGAAACGTTCTTTGGCCGCTGTTGTTCTGTCCCCGAACCGTAAGAGATCCATGCCCGATATTAGGTGTAGAACCGCTGACTTTAAGCCGGCCGTTGTTGACCCCGTTTCCTGTTTGTGAATATTCCGTTGGACCCGACATATAGTTCTTCAGAGCATACCAGGAAATGGTAATGTCCGGAAGCAGGTCACAATTGGTTTGAGTTTGGTTTTCACACTGGCAACCGGTAGCGTTGGTAGTGGTACACTGCGCGGCAAGGAATCCGGCGGAGAAAACAACTAATGAAATGGTAAGGAACTTTTTCATGGGTATAGTTTCAGTTCATAACAATTATTTTGGATTCAGTATGCAGTAGAGGGCCGTCAATATTCAGGAGATATACGCCCGGAGGTAATGTGTGGTCAAAATTCCATTGCAGCAGTCCGGAACCGTTCTGCTCCGCCTCTTTCTTTTCCATCACCTGCCTTCCATTAATGTCGAACAGAGAGAGATTGAGCAGTTGCGGTGTACGGTTCAGAAAGTGAATCTTCAGGTGATCGGTTACCGGGTTGGGATATACATTGATTCCTTTGATGAAGCCGAATTCTCCGACAACAGATGAAATATATTCCTGAACAGTATAGTTGCTGGTATAGATGGTATCGAAATCGTTGGAGGAATCATTATTCGTAACATTAAACGCTCCGTAAAAAGTCACGTTTCCATATCCGGGAGCCGGAGCAGTCCAGTTGAAATTCCAGGCCTTTGTGTTCATTCCCGAAGTGCCTGAGGAGGTATGCGTGATATAAATACTATTGCTGGTGAGTTGCGTTTCTGAGGAAGTTGGGATCAGCGTTCCGATCAGGTTTCCGAAGCTGTCCATCGGAGAAACTTCAAAACCAAATTTATCATGTCCTGTACCTGAAGCGGTAGCGGTAACGGTATAAGTATTACCCGGTATATAACCTGTTACAGGGATATTAGAGGTAATCCATCCGTTCACCGGCGTGGGTGTGGGACCGGTATGGCATACATCACAGGCAGAATATCCGTCGGGATAGGAGCCTGTAAATCCCGGAGGAGCACCGGTTGAAAGACTCCAAAGCTGCTGAATCGTTAAAGCGCAAAGAAGAAAAAAGATAAAAGCGACAATAATTCCAGGGTAGAGATTTCGCACCTTACGAAAGAACAAATCCAGAACATATAAAACTATGACCGTGGACAGGTTTTCTGGGTCTCGGTCTCCCCTCTTCCAAGCCCTTTTTGATCAAAAAATGAATGGTAATTTGCTTGATTTCAACAAATTACCATTCATTTTGGTTTTCAGCATTTACTCACCGCTTAGGGGTTGAAATCCTCGTCCAGGTCGGAGAGCTCTTCCTCCACTGCTTCGCTGTTTCCGCTTTTGCAGAACTCTTCCGCACGGTTTTCGAACAGGCGAACACTTCGATCGGCGGAAGGGCCTTCCATGAATTGAAAAGGATTTACGGCATTATAGATTTTTGGGTATCCCAAACTCCGGGCAAGGCTATCGGCAAGGGATTCAATGTAAGAACACATGAGATCGCGTTTTATTCCCGGCAGATCTGCAGGGAGAATTTCAGACACAAAATCCTTTTCCAGTTTGGCGGCATGCGTGATTATTTCGATGGCCTGCTGTTGCGGCAGCTTATCTTTCATTTGTGCATACATCAGGCAGGCAAAATCGCTGAAGAGCTTAGTGTCGCGCGAAACCATTTCCGCGGCGAAGCTCAGGCCGGGCATGCTTCCTCGTTCTCCGGTTCTGCATACAGAACTTATAGTACCTGCCAGAAGAATGCTCTGCATAGAAGCCAGGGCCACCAATCGCTCAGCGAACGATCCCGAGGAGCTGTATTGCATCATCCACATTATCTTTTTTGCCAATGCCGGCAGTGTTTCCATGGTCTGAAACAACTTACGCTTTTCTTCCGCATCCCTGAGATGAGTATCAATCATCAAGGCCCATGCTTCGGCATGAATATTCATCATGGTCAACTGAAATCCGAAGAAAAAGCGCGCTTCGCGAAATGGTACCTCTTTAAGGAAATTCACCATCAGGCTCTCCGCAAGGATTTCGTCCGCCACCGTAAAAAATGCAAGTGTGTTCTTTAAATAGTACCGTTCATTGTCGTTGAGTTTTTCTGACCAGCAGGAAGTATCCGATGAGAGATCAATTTCCTCTGCGGTCCAGAAACCCGCCTCCGCTCTTTTATACATATCCCACATTTCCTTCTGGGTAATGGGGAAGAGCGTTACCATGTTTTTATTTACTCCGTGGGTGTGTTCCTGCTTCATTGGTTGGTTTTGAATAGGTGAATATTCACTGATCTGCCCACACAAAAATTATAAAAACCGGGAGCAGGGTCAAGAGTAAACCATTAACATTCCCGCTCATTTTTAAACACGGCAGGCAGGTTTGAAAAAAGGCTGGTTTTCGCGGCCGGATCAGGTTTTCTTCCGGATTCGGCTCCTTTCACGGTGAACCAGTTCCAGTTCGGCATACCATTTCTTACCGAATCTTCGGATCAGTGCGTCCTTCAGGAAGCGAAACAAGGGTAGTTGAAGTTTTTCTCCGTTTAGGCAGGCAGCCTTGCATATTTTCCAGCGGTGATATTCAACTCTGAGGAATGGGGAACCCTCCTTCAGCCTTACGGGATAAAGGTGGCAGGAGACCGGTTTTTTAAAACTGATCTTCCCGGCTTTCCAGGCATCTTCAATGCCGCAGGCGGCGGTACCGTTTTCGCGGAACACTGTGTAGGCACAATGCTTTCCCTTCACCAGGGGGGTTACATAATCCCCGTCGGAATCCACCAGCCATGTTCCCCGCCCTTCAATTGCTTTTATTCCGTCGGGTGGGATGAATGGCCGCACCAAGGGCCAGATCTTTTCCAGTGTTTCTGTTTCCTCTGCCTCCAGCGGAGCTCCCGATTCCCCTTCGATACAGCAGGCACCGCTGCAGGCGTTCAGGTCACAAACAAAGAATGTGTCTAACAGGGCTTCCGCCACCAGGGTTTCACCAACAGCTAACATCAGATCGAAGGTAAAAAAAAAGCTCCCTCCGGTAAGGAAGGAGCTTTTGTAATAACACGATTACTTCTGCAGGGAGACGGTAAAATAACCCCTGGCAGTTCCGCAGAACACCTCGAGGGTATAAATTCCGTTGGGTAGCAGAGATAAATCCAGTTCCTGTGACACATCTCCGCCGGCTATCCGCTTCCGGAAAATCTCCAGTTGACGCCCACTCAGGTCCATTGTACGGATCAGAAGCTCTCCTTCGGGTAAACCCTTTCCGGAGAACGTTACAGTGCCGTTGCTGGGATTCGGGTAGGCACTGATCATCCCATTCAGATTCAGTTCCCCCATTCCCAGTCCGCTGATGACAACACTTTGGAAAGTAGAAGTGCTTCCGCACTGGTTGCTTACGGTAAGCACAACATTGTATGTTCCATTACTCGCATACACATGGTTCGGGTTCGTGAGGGTACTAAACGGGCTGCCGTCACCGAAATCCCACACCGAGCTAAAGGGCGGTGTAACCGAGGTATTCGTAAAGCTGACATTGTTCAGCGAGGTAATATTAAAGGAGAAGGAAGGAGATGGAACAGTGAGTACGGTGACCGTTACGGTATCTGTACTGAAACATCCGGCTCCGTTCCATACGGTGATCACATACTGCGTAGTCTGGGCCGGCGCTACGGTTATAAACTGCTGGCTGGAAGTGATAATACCATCCGTCCATTCGTAGGCGGCATAACCGGGAGGAGCGATCAGCATGACGCTGTTACCCTGGCAAATGCTGGTATCGTTCACGCTGAACACCGGATTCTGACTGATATTCACAATGATTACATCGGTAGCCGAACATCCGTTTACGTCCGTCACGATCACGGAATAAGTCCCCGATACGCTGACAAAAATCTGCTGCGTGCTGGCTGAATTGCTCCAAACATAGCTACTGCCCGGATTGCCCGCATCCAGCAACAGGGAGTCGCCACAGAGGGTTGTATCATTGCCCAGTGTAACCGCAGGTGGAGTGAAGATCGTAATGTTGATGGTATCCGAATTGGAACACCCGAATACGTTTGTTACCACAACAGAATAGGATCCTGAGGCGGTGACGCTGATTTGCTGGGTAGTAGCGGCATTACTCCACTGATACCCGCTACCCGGATTGCCGGCATCCAGTAAAATCGTGCCGCCGCATTGGCTGATATCCGGTCCGAGGGCCACAGCAGGGATGGGATGAATGGTAATTGTCACGGAGGCGGAAGCGGTGCACCCGTTCATATCCGTAACCACTACCGAATAGATAGCGCTGGAACTAACAGTAATCTGCTGGGTAGTGGCATTGTTATTCCAAAGGTAGCTTGCACCCGGATTACCCGCATCCAGCAATACTGTTCCGCCACACTGGGTCTGGTTAGAACCTAACGTTACAGTGGGAGGAGTATAAATGGTTACGTTAATTGTGTCGGTGGTAGTGCATCCGTTCAGATCGGTAACGGTACACAAATAAGAGCCACCGGTACTCACGCTGATTGATTGGGTAGTGGCAGAAGTACTCCAGAGGTAGGATGCCCAGTTGCCGGAAGCTGTAAGAAGGGCCGAACCGCCACATTGGGAGAAATCCGGACCCAGGCTGAGACTTGGGGCGGGAAACACGGTAAGGTTGATTACATCGGTGTTGCTGCATCCATTTCCATCAGTAACAATTACGGAATAAATTCCCGTAGCGGTTGCATTGATGGTTTGTGTAGTGGCAGAGGTATTCCAGAGGTAAGTGCTCCCCGGATTTCCTGCATCGAGCAGAAGACCTCCACATACGCTCTGATCCGGTCCGAGGGCAACGGCCGGCAGTGTATTCACATTTACTGTTACTGTTGCCGTGTAGGTACAACCGTTAACTGCGGTAGCCGTTACCGTGTAAGTGGTTGTTACGGTAGGACTGGCAACTGGGTTGGCAACCGTAACGGAACTTAGTCCGGCGGCGGGTGCCCAGGAATAAGACGCGATGGAATAATAGCCTGCATTGGCATCGGTGAAAGTAATCGTTGCTCTTCTTAAAGCACCAACATCACCTCCCAGATCATCTACCAGGCGCAGGTACCATGTTCCGTTCAACGGACCCGTCAGAAGCGAGAATGACTGTTCGGGCAGGAACATTCCGGAAAATGGTGCAACACCGGCGGTGACGGGAGTTACTGCTGACATACTAAAAACAGTATTGTAGAAATTATCTCCTGCCCCACCGTTGTCAGAGCAAAGGTCTATCTGACTCGCATCCGGTGCCAGGATAGAAATATCCATGTCGTTGTCAAAAGTGTGAGTCAGGGTGTCGAGGGTGATGGAACTTAAGACGTAAGATCCAGGAACACCGCTGACAGTGAATGGAGCGTCAATGCCGCCCAAAAAATTATCCGGGATATTCAGCAATCCGGCGTAAGTAAAGGACATGGGTTGAACGTATGAAGGGGTAAAATTCACTTGCAGGTTAGTCTGACTACCCTGACAAACCGGGCTTACAGGCGGAATGCTTGCACTTACTGAAACCACCACCCTGTTTGCTGCAGCCATTGCATCGTTTGCTGGCAGACCATCACCGGCTACAGTGGTAAATGCGGAAAAAGTATAGGTTCCCGCTGCACTCATATCATACCCTGTGGCCACCACAACGTTTTGCGTAGCGTTCGGCGCGAGGGTTCCGGTATTTACTATTACCGTTGTGAACGTCTGGGGATTCGGACCTGTAACGGATGCATCAACGCTTACAGGCAGCAAACTAAAATCAATCAGGTTAGTTCCGTAGTTTCGGATCGTTACCGTTACGGTTTCAGTGGAGGTAAAACAACCATTCACCAGGGGAGAAACAAGCATAGTAGCCCCCATATCGATGGGCGCAACAGGTTCTACAATCACATTGTCTAGTCCGATATCCGTTGTGCCCCAGTCACCCACTGCCGAGAACCGCACTACACAGGTGGAGGAAGTAGAAGTTCCGAGGTTTACAATCACTGTATTCCAAGCCGGCGCAATGGTTTGTACAGACACTGAAGGGCCAAATGTTAATCCGCCGTCGGTTGATAAAAACACTTTCAGTGAATCTGTACCGGAGGTGTTGATGTAATTAAATGTAAGCTGTTTGGTAAGGATGGAAGTTGAAAAATCAAGATAATAATCCAGGTTGCCGATTTGCGTGGTCCGGGAATCATAGGAATGAAAGCGTGCAGTATTCCCCGAAGCAGGAGAAGCTACTGTAAAAGCCCCGTTCACGCCACCCCATCCGGAAAAAACGGTGGTTGTTGTATTCTGGCGCCACGATGAATTTCCACGTGAAGGCCAGGAACCCCAATTCGTAGTTGGAACATCCTGTGTGTTTGCCCAGTTCAGCCAGGCACCATCGAATGTTTGCATAACACCGAGGGCACCGTAAACAGGCGCTGCCGGCGCTGCGGGAGGAGCCCAGGTCCAGGTTTGGCCGCTGGTCGGAACATTTGTTGCACTATAGGTACAGGTGTTTGTATTTCCGGTGCCTGTAACTGAAGCATTCCATCCGGCTGTAACAAGCCTGTTCGAATAATCCGTGTTGTTACCTCCGCGCAAGCCCACCTGCCCGGTGCGGTTGGCAGAGGAAGGCAAACAGTTTCCGTAGACAATGGCAACGGAATTAGTAGACTGTATGAGCTGGATCTGGAAATTCATTTGCATGACAGCATCTGTAGTGCTGGAGCGGACATCCTGGTATTGGATCACGAATACATAGTTCCCTGGCGTTCCGAGCAGTTCTGAACGGATTTCCGGTGTTCCAAGAGCCGATGCAGACAACGTTGCGCCGAAGCCGGAAATGATTCCGCACTGCCCTGACGGAACCGTGGTGGATGAGATGGGAGCTGAAACGGTTAATGCCGGAACAACCGATGGACCCCAGCCCTGCCGTTGTCCGGCCTGAGACGCACCAAACCAGATGAATCCGTTGTTTGAAATTCCGATGTCTGTATAGGTATTTCTGTCGTATGTAAAACTAAATCCCAGCGGTATGCCGGCGAATACTGCATCGGTATTTAATGCAACTCCTGTTTGGTGCACTGTACCACCCGTAATCGCGGTGTAAGTACCTGAAGTTTCACTAAAAGTGTAACCCGAAACCTGAGACCGGCCGTTAAAAAATAATGCCAGCGAGAGCGTAAGAAAGGAAATGATTTTCATCGTATTTTTTTTATGGGGAACGAAATTACTAATAACAGCAGAGAACGTCAGATTTTGATAAGAATACTTGCTAACAAAATCGCCTGAGGTGTATTCCTAAGCAGCTAAACCGAAACAGGTTGAAAACCAGTCAGTAGCGAATGCCGATCAGCAGGATATCATCCACTTGCTCCAGGTTCCCTTTCCATTCTGCGAGGGTATCATCCAGCAGCTTAACCAAGACATCCCCGGTAAGGCCGCTGTGGGTTTGCAGCAGCGCCATAAGGTTTTTGTATTTGAATTTCTTCCCCCCCGCCTTTCCGTATTTTTCTCCTCCGAACTGGTCGGCATAACCGTCGGTAAAAAGTATGAGCAGGTCATTTTTCTCGAGCCGGAAAAACTTATTGCGGAATTCTGATTCAACCATATGGTGTTTCCCCACCGGCATTTTATCCGGAGGCAATTCCAGTACTTCATTCTTTCTGACGATCCACATGGGATTATTGGCACAGGCGGCGCTAAGTTCGCCTGACTTTCGGTTCAGCCTGATCATCACCGCATCCATGCCATCTTTCCCTCCTTCGGCATCTGCCGCCAGTGAGCGGATTACCTGTTTCCGTACATAATTCAGCATGGCTGCCGGATCTCCGTCCGGATGCCGGGTCAGCGCCTCGTTGAGAAATGTAATATTCAACAGGCTCATAAAAGCTCCCGGCACGCCGTGACCGGTGCAGTCACCAACGCAAAGCAGGCTGTCGCCCGCGGGTGTTTCCTCCGCCCAGTAAAAATCGCCGCTTACAATATCCTTTGGCCGGTAAAAAATAAAATGATCTCCGAGAATTTTCTGCATTTTGATATCGCTTGCGATCAGCGCCTTCTGAATCCTGCGCGCATACTGAATGCTCCCAAGGATATCTTTATTCTTGTCTTCGATAATATCCTTTTGCAGTGCAATCTCTTTTGTTCGTTCGTTCACTTTGTTTTCCAGCACTACATTTTGCTCCCGGATAATGCGCTCATTTTCTGTAGCCGCCCGCAGTGCTTCGGCCTGGGCAAGTTGTTTTTCTTTCGTGGATATATTCAGCTTATCCCCAATGGCGAATGAAAGCATAATAGCCTCCATCGCACCACCGATCTCCAACACTACAATGGCTTCATCATGATAAGGCAAATGAATAACATCCACCATTATGAGAAAGAACAAGCCGATAAAATAAGAACCGAATCCCAGCAGGTAAAACTTTGCCGGCCGGTAACCACGCAGATAAACCACAATGCCTACCACCAGTGTGCAAACTGCGAATAACATACCACCGAGCTGAAGTAGAGAAAATCCCGTGCGGCCAAATCCCAGAAGCGTAAACAAAAATGCAGTGGCAGGCAGTACCAGCAATGCAATCATGATTTTCCTCCATACAGGTGCATATTTTGCCAGGTTGAGGAACGTAATAGTAAAAAGCACTCCAAACACACTGAATAGTGCCGGTATAATAGTTGACTGGCTGATCAGAACCACATCCATCCATTCAGGAAGAAGGATGAGGTACCCGTTGACGATGGATACGAACAGGGCATTAAAAACCATATAGCCCACGTAATACAGGTACACCGATTCCCGATTGGTTACATAGAGAAAAGCATTGTACAGTATCATCATAATGATCAGGCCAAAATAAACACCGTGCAGTCGGTTTCCCTGATGGTCGTTCTCAAAAAAACGGTCCAGCGTTCCGGCCCGGATCTGAATGAGGAGGGGGGCGTAATCGAACGCGCTGATGAATACCTCTGCGGTATCACCAGGCATTATATCAATAGGATGGATCAGCCGGTAAAGGTGCAGTTCTCTTCTGTTTAGCGGCACAGTAAGGCCTAAGGTATCGAACCGCCACTCTCCATGGTTCACCCGGATGTAATAGGTGAGCCGGGTGATGCTGGGATTGTTTGATTCCAGGTACCAGGGTCCTACGCCGTCCGCAGTAAACCATCCGTGCAACCAGATCACATCCGAGGTAAGATTAAAATTCAGCACATTGGACGGACTCTGCAGAAATCTCCCCTCGCTTTTCAGCCGGCACACTGTTTCAAAGTTCAGCGAAGCGGTGCTGTCTCTGAAATACTCCAGGTTCGAACCTATTTCGCGGATCGGATCACCGGGGCGAAGGGTCACCACTTTCTCCGGCCGGAGAACCGCAGGCAAGAGCAGGAGCAGAATAAAGAAAATCCGCATCGGAGGTCAGGTCATTCGTACACCTATCACCAGCACATCGTCGGTTTGTTCGAATGCGCCCTTCCATTCCGTAAACCAGGCTCTCAGTTTTTCTTCCTGTTCACGGCAGGAGAGGCGGCTGATGCCCTGAATGAATTCACGGAATTTACGGTTGGTCATTTTCTTATTGTTAGACCCCCCGAACTGGTCGGCAAAACCATCCGAAAAGATATAGACTAAATCCCCTGCACTCAGATCTACACTGTGCGTGGTAAATGGCCTCTCAGTCACCAGGGCGGTTCCCACCGGCAGTTTATCAGGCTTGATGTCGCTGAACGTTCCGTCATTTCGGAAGATCCACAGCGGATTATTCGCCCCTGCGTACTTCACCTTATTACCCGGACTGATCACGCATAGTGCGGCATCCATCCCATCGCGGCTGTCGTCTTCCGCTCCTGTTTGCTTAAGAGAATGCTTCACCTTTTCTCTGAGTCTGTTCAGTATTTGCCCCGGATCCGTTATACCATCCTCCAGCACAATCTGGTTCAGAAAAGCATTGCCTATCATACTCATAAACGCCCCGGGAACACCATGCCCCGTGCAATCCACCGCTGCAATGATCCGGTCGCCGTTTCTTTCTCCAAACCAATAGAAATCCCCACTCACTACATCGCGCGGCAGAAGCAGGACAAAGGCTTCCGGAAAAAGCCGGAATTTCATTTCCTTCTCCGGAAGAATCGCCTGCTGTATCCGCGACGCATAGGAGATACTGTCGGTTATATCCTTGTTTTTTTGAGCGATAATCGCATTCATCTCCTGTAAGATACGATTCGATTTTTGCTTGCCCAGGTAACGCAAATAAAGAACCACTATCACCACTGCCAGTGCCGCCAGCATCAGCGCACCCGCCATGCGTGTATTTTTCACCCGTTGTTCCTCCAGTTCCTTTTCCTTGTTCAGCAGATCCTTTTCCTTTTGCACCATTTCCTTTTCAAATTCCTTCTCCGTGGCCTCCACTTTGAGTCTTTCCACGTTCACCAGAGAATCGCGGAGTTCCGTGGACAAAGTAAAATAATGCAACGCTCCTTTATAATCACCTTTCTGTTCATAGATTTTATGCGCGCTGTGGTAAAGGGAAATCAGTACATCTCCTTCCTTGAATTCACGTGCTATCTCTATTCCTTTCTTTACATATTCCTCCGCATCGTTCCAGCGCTTCAGCTGCATCAGCAATTCTGCTTTATTCTGGTAGGCAACACCCAGATTATGCAGGTATCCTTTGCTCTTACTGATCATAATAGAGGAATCCAGCATCATCATGGCTTCATTCACCTTTCCCATCTTCATCAAAGGCGTGGAAATATTGAACATTACCATAGAAACTCCTTCCCAGCTCCCCTGTGAACGGTGTAACTCCAGCGCTTCCTTAAATGTGTTATACGATCCCTGCCAGTCACCCATATACGCGTAGGTGCTGGCAATATTATTCAGGGCGGTAGATAATTTTCTCATGTCGCCCGTGCGTTCAATAATCTCCCTGGCATCCTGGAATTCTTTCAGCGATTCCTGGTACTTCCCCAGCTTGGCATACACACCGCCCGTGCCCATAATCGGCAGCACCATGTTGTTGGTATCGTTGTACATCTGAAAAACCTTACGTGCCGCCACATAGTACTCCATGGCTTCGTTGAGTTTGCCTTCATCGCTCCGGATGAGACCGATATTGTACCAAGCTATATATGCCGCCACGGAATCCTTATCCTGCAAATGCGTTTTGTACGCCAGCATATAATGATCGTAAGCCTTGATATTGCTTCCAACATTGCCATAGGCCGTACCGAGGTTGTTGTAAATCTTTCCCAGCAGCCGCAGGTCGGTTCCTCTCAAAGCGTAAGCCAGCGCAAGTTTTCCGTGCTGAATTGCTGTTCCGGGGTCGTTGCTCTTCAGCCGCCGGAGCAGCTCATAATGGGTTTTCATCAGCACGGTATCTACCTTGCTGTTATTAATGATCTGCAGGAGGGAATCGGTTTTCCGGTCGGAAGCCGTGCTGGTAAAGAGCGTAAAAAGGAGCAGAAGGATCAGGGTCGGTCTCACAGTGTAAAATTAAGGAAATAGTTCGACTCGCTCTCGCAGGCTCAAGATTCGCTCACCATTACAGGGGGGGGTATCAGAAAAAGGGGGTACCGGCTCCAACATTTGTTTTTTCTTTACAGGAACTACAATTTATTAATTTTAAGCCCGATGAACGAAGACCACTTTAAAAACATTATTTCGCACGCCAAAGAGTATGGCTTTATATTTCAAAGCTCAGAGATCTATGACGGTCTCAGTGCCGTATACGATTATGGTCAGAACGGGGCGGAATTAAAGAACAACCTGCGTCAGTACTGGTGGAAGAGCATGGTACAGCTGCACGAGAACATTGTGGGGATTGATTCCGCCATTTTCATGCATCCCACCATTTGGAAGGCTTCAGGACATGTGGATGCATTTAACGATCCTTTGATTGACAACAAGGATTCAAAAAAACGATACCGGGCAGATGTACTCATTGAGGAGCATGTGGGAAAGATCGAGGCGAAGATGGAGAAAGAGGTGGAAAAAGCTGCCAAGCGTTTTGGAGAAACCTTTGATGAAAAGATGTACAGGGCTACCAACCCAAGGGTTCAGGAATATCAAAAGCAGGTTGACTCGATCAATGCCAAATTCAAGGATTGCCTTGATCGGGGTGATTTAGAAGGGGTCCGTCAGATTATTGTTGACTGTGAAATTGTGTGCCCGGTTTCCGGGTCAAGAAACTGGACGGAGGTGCGGCAGTTCAATCTTATGTTTTCTACCCAAATGGGCTCCGTGAGTGAAGATGCGGGCACCATTTATCTTCGACCGGAGACAGCGCAGGGTATTTTTGTAAATTTTTTGAATGTGCAGAAGACCGGGAGGATGAAGATTCCGTTTGGTATTGCACAAACGGGAAAGGCGTTCCGCAACGAAATTGTTGCCAGGCAGTTTATATTCCGGATGAGGGAATTTGAACAAATGGAAATGCAGTTTTTTGTGAAGCCGGGAACCGAAATGGAGTGGTACCATCAATGGAAGGCAACTCGCATGAAATGGCACCACAGTCTTGGGTTTCCTGAAAACAAATACCGTTTTCACGATCACCTGAAGCTGGCGCACTACGCGAACGCCGCCTGCGACATAGAATTTGAATTCCCGTTTGGTTTTAAAGAACTGGAAGGAATTCATTCCCGTACGGATTTTGACCTGGGCAGTCATGAGAAATTCTCCGGAAAGAAGTTGCAGTATTTCGATCCGGAGGAGAATAAGAGTTATGTGCCTTATGTGGTAGAAACGAGCATAGGATTAGACCGCTTGTTCCTGGCAACCTTATCCGCCTCGCTGAAAACAGAAAAGATCGATGACGGTTCAGAGCGTACGGTTCTTAGTCTGCCCCCTTTTCTTTCGCCTGTTAAAGCCGCTGTTTTACCATTGGTAAATAAGGACGGACTCCCGGAAAAAGCACGTGAAATCATGGATCTGCTGAAGTATGATCACAGGGTCTTCTATGAAGAAAAAGACACTATTGGGAAGCGTTACCGCCGGCAGGATGCTGTGGGTACTCCACTCTGTATTACGGTAGATCATCAAACGCTAACGGACCAAACAGTTACCATTCGTGATCGGGATACGATGAAGCAGGAGCGGGTTGCGCTATCTGCCTTGCGCGAGATCGTGGATAAGAAAGTGAGCTGGCGGGAGGCGTTGAGGACATCAAACTGACGCCTTATCGAACCAGGTGAAAATAACCTGAATAGGTTGTTGATTGCCCATCTGCGTATTCTCCGGTGAGGAGATAATAGTAAACCCCCTCAGAAGCAGGAATACCACTCGCCGTAAAACCTTCCCACTGCATCTTGTCGCCCTGAAGATGAACGACCAAATTTCCCCACCGGTTATAGATGTCACATTTCATTTCAGACATTCCGGAATTAGGAAATAACAGAACATCATTTATCCCATCTCCGTTCGGTGTAAAAATGTTCGGGTAATATGTACCGAATACTCTTAAACATAAAGTTGTATCAACCCTACACCCAATAGTATTAAGCAAAGTAAAATCAAAACAAGCAATTCCTGTGTCCTGGGCGAAAAAGCACCAGCTACTGACTGGTGATTGGGTTAAATTAGTTAGAATATAACTGGTTGATTGTGTATTAAGGGAGTTCTGATCAATACATAACTCCTCCCCTAAATGGATGATTGAATCCGGGCTGCTCAGGGTTAAAATTGGTTGAGGGGGGGGATACGGCGTGACGGTAAAAGAAACTGGATTCGAAGGACAGTTGTTAACATCCGTCACGGACAATGTGTATGTAGTTTGGGAAGAAGGAGATGCCCAAAATGCGTTTCCATTAGACCCTTGGGGCATCCACGTGTAAGAATACCCGGGATTACCACCCGTTGCGTTAGCTATAAACAGAACACTGTCTCCCATGCAGATATTTGTGTCCTGAATGGCGCTCAAAACCAATGGAAAAGGAGACATGACTTGCACGGTGTCCTTTACCATGCACCCGTTGGAATCCGTGACTGCTACAGTGTACTGTCCCGCACCCAAGCCAGTTGGAGAGGCGGTTGAAAGCGACCCCGGCATCCATACATAGCTATACGGCGGATCGCCACCACTAGGCAATACTAGTGCTGTGCCGTTACTATACATGTAACAAGAAACATTTGTGGCGTTGCTGCTCAAGGACAGTGGTGTTGCGGGTTGCGAAACCTGAAAATTAGCCGTGTCAACACAACCAGCTGCATCAGTTACCAGTACTGAGTAGGTGCCTGCGCAAAGGCCCGAGGAGGTGAACGTTGTGGAGCCGTTCTGCCATAAAAAAGAGTACGGTGCAGAACCACCGAAAGGATTTGCATAAGCAAACCCGTTGCAACTACCATTGCATGTAGCAGAGGCAACGATCAGATTTGATTGCAATACCGGAGGCTCTGTTAATGAGATTAGTGGCTGAATTACACAACCATTAGCATCCGTAATTGAAACGGAATAAGCTCCTGCTGGTATTCCTGATATAAAGTTAGTAGTTGCGCCAGTCGACCATAAATATGAATATGGGGGTGTACCTCCCAGAGGTGAAACAATAATACTTCCGTTTGTGCTACCATAACAAGTTGGAATGACTAACTGAGGATTTAAAATTCCCAATCCGGTTGGGGAAGTTATTAAAACGCTATCAGTGACCTTATAATTGCATCCAGAAGCGTCAGTAACTACGATCGTGTAACTTCCCGCCGATAATCCCGTTGCCGACTGTGTTGTTTGAACAGGGTTAGTCGACCATGAATAAGAATATGGTGGAATCCCCAAGCTGGGATAAGTAGTAGCTGTCCCCGTAGCATTACCGAAACAATCTGCCGGTAAGCTATCTGTAAATGTTAGAAGTACAGGAAGGTTATTGCAATTGAGGCAACAAGTTGATCTGGAATATGCCCATTTTACTGCAGCAGAGTAACATTCTGTTGAAGACATGGTTGTGCCAAAGTGAAAGTGAAGCGGTCCGGGTTGAACATAAGATATCCTGGTTGTATCAATTAGCGTCCACATTCCTGGAGTTGAATTAACAGTTGACCCTGGAAACACCGTTTGAAACGGATAGGTTTCAACGTCTGAAAGGATTATCCCCTGCCTTGAATAACTGCTATTACAAGGTAGAGACAAACCTGAGAAGAATTGTGCATAAGCCCCTGGAACATTTTTCCTGATCTCCGGACCCTCTATTAATAGAAGCTCACCATTCCAGGTTGAAATAGTTGTGTCTCTGTAAACAACTATAATGCTGGCTCCATCCATATCATTATTTGGGTCGGTCAGTATTGTCGGTAACCCGGAAATCACATACGAACCATTGCCACAGATCACAGAAGTAATATCTGCTTTGTAAAGATATGTCCCAGAAAAACCCCAACACTTATCTGTATCGCTTCCGGTAATATTCAATGGAATACTGAAACTTGACAAGGCAGGATTGGTAATATTCAATGTTACAGGAACCCCATTTCCTGAGGATTGGGCATAGAAAAAGGCTCGTTCAATGATCGCGCTCGAAGGTATTCCGGTTAAATTCATGCCCGCAGGTTGTAAAACTCCGGTTAGAGTGCCTCTTTGCGCAAGTGTTACGGAAGCAGTAGTGTACCCAAGGCCGCACTTTTTAATGTAGAAGGCGCTGTCGGAACGAGCTGATAATGAATATGTAAAAAGAAAGGTGATGATTAAAAAGATCATTCCCTTTGAAATCAACACCTTCCCAAAATTAAACGCACTCATAAGATAAATATACTACTCCTTGAGGACTTTATCAAATAACAATACTTTGTCTCCACACACCACCTGAATGAAATATAGCCCATTGGATTGATTGCGAATATCGATAGAAACTACTCCTTCCTTTGCCGTTTGCTCTTGAATCAATTCGCCAACAGAATTGTAAACTCTAACGGATTTTAACTCGCTTGAAGCGGGCAACTTCAGGTTAAATTCTCCTCCAGAAGGGTTAGGAAAGATCGTAATTTCTGAATTCGGCTTAGTTGGTGCTTCAAGAATATCCCCAATCCTGCAGCAAGAAAGGTCCTGCCTGTAAGTTACAGTCACCGCATCTGTGGCATATCCACATGTTTGATGAGTTACTGTAACAGTATAGGTGGTTGTAGCACCCGGTGCAGCAGTTGGATTAGCGACAGTTGTACTACTTAAGCCTGTTGACGGAGACCAGCTGTAACTAAACAATGTACATGAACATCCTGTAGAACTCCCGGTTGGACTTCCGCCAATAGTTGGTGGTGCACAACATGGCATTTGAATTGTGTTTGGTCCTGCATCTGCTACAATTGTACATTGAGCATTGACAAAGACTGCACTAAAGATTATTAGAGCAGTCAATATTAGCTTTGTGTTTTTCATTTTTCACATATTTATGCCCTTCACAAGCCAAAAGGGATTTGGCTAAAAATTAAATGTCGCGAACATTTTTGCCAAACATATGAACAAGGGGGGGGCATTTCCAAAAATATTTTTTGCGGAAATCCGTAGGACAAAAAATGTATAAATGAAAACGGCCGAAATTAAAGGGCCAAACGACTTCACTTAATAGAAGTTAGAAGAAAATCAATAAATGAAAAGAAGAAGAAAAATATTTTAAATTTATTTGGGTGTCCTAATAAACATACGCTTTCCCCTCCCACAACGCATTCACGGTATTGATTCCGGTGGTGTATAAAACCACATCATGGAAGAGAGAAAGATCGCGGATCTTTTCAGTGGTAAGATTGCGTTTCAATTCTCCGGCAGAGAAAATCGCCAGCTTCTCGTAGTAATCCATGTACACCAGCTGGCTTTGGATCATCCCATAAGATTTTGGTAAATAATTCTCCAATTCATATTCCTTCCCGTCATAAAACACTTTGAACTGATTTCCCATCATGTAGCTCACCAGGTTATCGCGTGCAATCAGATTGGTGGGTTCAAACTGCGAGATCTGCTGTGTTTTTCCCTTGTAAAAAATCTTAAAGTTCCCATTGTAATCCAGGTACGCCACCGTATTGTCAGAGGTATATGAATACTTCGGAATCTGAGATTCCAGGTCGTAGATCATTCCATTGTAAAAACATTTGAAGTTCTGATCAAAATTATCAGTCCACACCAGAATGTTCGCCCCTCCCTGCCATTTTCCCGGATGATCTACGCCCATGTCCCAGATTTCATTCTTCCAAAGTAATTTCAGATTGTATCCGGCATCTGTCCATGAAAACATATTCTTCTCCATGCGGTATGTCCTGATAGTAGTGGTTTCTACCTCCCGGCTGATCTCTACGGTTGTATCGCGCAGGGTAATCTCCAGGATGCTTCCCGGCTGCTTTATCACCCTCAGAATACTGTCTCTTGCATCCGCCTTGCACCAGTCGCAAATCTCGGTGGTTATTCCGCTTCTGAAAAGATATACATGCTTGGCGTATTCATACACCACAAAATCCTCTCCCACATGATAATAATCAAAATATTCCGTAATAAGTTTTTTCTTCCCTCCGTAGAATGCTTTCAGCTTTTCATCGTTTGAAACATACACCACGAAATGACGGGTTACTTTAAAGTCATTCACCTTCAGGTTCTCAGCTTCCCAGAACATTCCATGATCAAAGACAATAAAATAACTTCGGTAATCGTGAAAAGCCGCAAGGCCCTGTGCGGAAGAAGAGAAATCTCCGAAAGAGCAAATCAATATGATGATGAATATCCTCATAGGCCTCACCCCCGTCTCCTCTCCACCGGGTGGAGAGGGGGGAAGTTATTTTATCTTACTCGCACTTCCTCCGCCTGGATTACCTGGCGGTAGGTAGGAGAAGCAGAATTGTCGTCATAGAAAAACGCTACGATGTGGCACTTGGTGTCGTCACAGGCAATATTTCCGTAAGTGTTTTGGATGGTATAATTAAAGGGTGTGATGATGCTGTCTCCGGCCATAACCGTGGTAGAAATAAGTGTGTCTCCCCAAGCGGGTGTAATATTATCCCTTAGCACGTGTCGGTGCATGTAAGTCATCACATCCGGCGGAATCGCATTATTATCTAACTGCGGAGCTATGATACTGTCCTGCATCAGTACCATTACCAGTTTATAGAGGCCGGTAAAATTCTCATAGAATTTAGTCTTCAGAGTTCCGGTGATGGTTCTGGTGCTTGAATTATACGTGTGATCAATAGTTAGGTAAGCGTCTGGCAGTGCCGTTACCATTGTATCTACAAAAGAAGTCCAGGCTCCCCAGGGAATATTATGCGCAGCAGTCGGGAACCCAAGCCTGTTAATCATTCCACTTGGTGTAACCACCAGGTTAAAACCGGTAAGGCCAAACCAGGTATCTCCAACGGTGGTGGTAAAATTATTGGTATATGGGGCCGATGAAACTGTGGAAAGAAATCCGGCATGCACGCTCAGGATCACTACCTGCTCACCATAGGCATCATGCAATTGCTGGGCCATTACTGCTGCGGGCGGACAGGTACCACAGCGGTGACCGGTATAATCTTCAATAAGAATCTTTCTGCGTTCTACTTCAGGTCCCGGTGTTGGATTTCCGCTGGTGTTTTGAACCGGGCTCTTCACGTAATCACAGGATACGAAAAAAAAGAGTGTAAGTCCGAAAAGGGTATGTAAGTGTTTCATGCGTACAAAAGTTAGAAACTGGTACTGATCTGAAATGTAAATCCGTTACTGGCAGGAACATACCTGCAAACCCCTCCAACACAAAAAATCCCGGCTCTTTGCTTCCCGTATCCCAGGGTCATGCGTGTGGCATTCTTTACATATCCCACAGAACCATTGAAATAATGAATCCTGTTGGTGTATGCTCCTGTTGTATCCTTAACGGGATTATTGTAATTGTATTGATCTGTTGCCGCAAAGAAAAACCGCTCTCCAAGGGTAAACTCTGCAAGTCCCTGAACCCAACTCATGTCCTCCTGCTTTTTACTCAGATGTTGCGCCTCAATTCTTAAGGCGTTTTCGTCCGACACCCTGAACGTGAGATCTGCAACAAAAATATGGCTGAAAAAATCCCCGTGGCCGGGTTTTCCCTGGATCACGGCGATATCGTACTGCTGGTAGGAATACAGAAAGGTTCCCTTCACTTTTTTGGTGAACTTTTTGGTGATCTCAATATTCAGATCCTGGAAATAGATATTATCTCCGGGAGGAAAATATCCGGCTTCATATCCGATCAGGGAAATGGTATCGTTCAATTGGGTGGTATCCAGTGCATGAGAGGCAGAATAATTTATAGCCAGGTCCATGCCGTATTTTCCACCCAGTTTAGTTTCCTTCTTGAATTTATACATGAATTCGGCCTGATAGCCCAGCTCCCCGTTATTTTGGGAGGCATACGGATGGAAAGCCATCAGTCCGTACGTATGCTGCCGTACAAGGGCGGGATTAAAGTTTATAGTGCTGAAATTTCCATTGGCATCCCTGTCAGATTTATAAGACATGTTGTCAATCCGCTTCACTCCCACTAAAAACCCAATACCCTTTTTTGAATAACTGGCCTGTACAATAGCTCCTTCGCCGTGATTGTAAATATATCCGTTATCGTTGCTGGGATCATTGATTTTGTAGGCATATTCCGCATTGATCTTAAAATTGCCATGGCTGATGATAAATCTTCCTGCGCTGAGGCCAACATTTTGGGGAAGGATCAGGTTGGGATTGCCATCGGCCTGAAATTTAGAAACAAAACTTCCGCCCAGGATCACTTTGGTTTTCTTCTCTTCCCATTTTTTCACAAACTCATTCAGATTCAGTTCTCCGTCGAGTCCACGAACCAATCCCGAGTAATTGAAAAACTTTCGCTGACGACCGATCAAACCTTTCAGGTACACCCCTTTTACCGGTTTAAAGATCACCCTCACCCCATCCAGTGAATTATCAATCCCCAGTCCGCGCTCTTCGTAAATACGCAAAGACAACCCGTTTCCGAATTGCTCATAAAAATTTCCCACGGTCACTTCAAGGTCGTCCACTTTATAGCTGGCATACCGGATGGCAATGCCGGTTCCCTTGTACCCGGGATCATATCCCTGCAGCACATTCAGGTAAGACTCATAGCGAACCCCGGCGTTAAAATGGCCACGGGTATACGTGAGGTTGCAATATCCGTTAAAGAGCCACTTTTCCGGAACTTCCGGTGCGCCTATGGCGGAATCAGGATTGTAATATTGGCCGGTGGATTCAAAACTCCCGCGGATCTCACCGGAATTATTCGGTGCGGGAGTGTTTTCTTGGGAGTAGGTGAATGTGGAAATGCTCAGGGTTAAGACAAGGATCGCTGCCTTTTTCACAAACAGGTTTTTAAGGTTTATTATTCCGGCTTTTTTCCTGCCGCAACATTTTTGATCACTTCCAGCAATTTAGCTTCTCCGCCCTCCGTATAGGTAGTGGTTTCCCAAACCACCTCTCCTGCCCCGTTCACCACAAACACATGAGGTACATTATTCACATTCATCGCCCGCTTGAAATCCGAATTCTCGTCCAGGAGAATATCGTATTCCCAGCCTTTGCTGTCAACGTATGGCTTTACTTTGGCGGAACTCTTGGAATCGTCAATTGAAACGGCCACAATCTTCACTCCGGTCTCCTTCTGCCACTCGCTGTAAACATCCGCGATGGCATTCAGTTCCTTCTTGCAGGGCGTACACCAGGTTGCCCAGAAATCAATCACCATGGGCTTCCCGTTGTTCGAAAGCTTTCCGGTATTGAATTTCTGGCCATCCAGCGTTTTTATATCCACGGCCGGCACTTTTTTCCCATCAGAAATCCGGACTGTAAAGGCGGTAAAGAGTACCAGAGTACTCAGTGCAATGGTGCTTAAAATGATCTTTTTCATGTCGGTGTTAAATGGTTTACCTCACTACTCAAAAAGAACGCCAATTATTGCTGGATGGTCAGAAGCTTCGTAACTTTTTGACCGTCAACGATCAGGCTAACCATATAAACTCCATCCGGAAGGGTAATGCCATTCGAGAGGTTAACATTACCGGAAATCCGGGTTCCCAGGTCGCGGCTGATAATTTTTTCGCCTGTAACGGTGTACACCTCCACGCTCACCTGACCTTCATTCAACAGGGTGAAATCAAGATTCGCATTCCCGCTGGACGGATTTGGATACAGGTTGAAACCAATCACGTTGGTGTTTTCTTCCACTCCGGTACTGTTTACGATATTGATATCGTCGAGGTACAGGTTATTTCCTGAATTGGAGATACCCACAAATTTGATGATCACATCATTGTTTCCTGCGAAGGCGTTCAGGTTAACGATTTCGTTTCTCCATGCAGTGGCATTCGGGGCAAACACAGCGGTTTGCGGATTAGTGGTTTTCAGGTTGCTGCCGCTCTTACTGTACACGGTTGTCCAGGTGGCACCGCAATCGGTTGAAACACGTACTTCAAGTTTATCAATAGAAAGTGTATTGTATTGTGCATAAGCCACATTAAACGTAAGTGAAGCCGCGGTGGTATTGGAACTCAGGTCTACCATAGGAGCTACCAGTTCATCATTGGTATTGGCTGCAGCGTTAAAGAAATCCATTTTCGCTGACGAAGCAGAGTTTCCGAAACCTCCTCCGCTGGTCCATCGGGTCCAGGTATAAGCATCTGTGTTGCCAACGGCCCATTCGCTGGGAGGCCAGGTTGTGTTCTCGTATCCTTCGGTAAGTGGTGCGGAAGAAGGAGTAAGACTAACTACGAAATTATATACCTGCGTATCATTGGAGGGATACTGATCACCGCCCCCGTTCGGGTTGGTGGTCCATACCGTGAGTGTATGGCTTCCGTCGCCGGCATTAATGGTAGGAATAACAACGTTGGCGAAAGCCTGGGGGGCCAGGTTTCCGGTCCAGTTTATCACCTGCGGCGAGTTGGCATCGAGCTGATAATTTACATCAACCGAAGTCAGGTTGTTTGAAGAAATGTTGGTTATGGTGGCTGTCAGGTTATACGTCCCGGTGCAATTCACCACAGTAGTGTTGTTGATGGAATTCACCCCGGCGTCGAATTGGATGGTGTTGGGAGCGGAGTAAGCTGACTGGTGAACATCCTTAGTGGAGTTGTTTTCCTGAATGAATGCCACAAAAGCGAGTTCATTGATATTGTATATGTAAGAAGGTACAGCAACCGCGAAGTTGAGCGTTTGAGTTTGCGCATTCGTCCATGTACTGCCCAGTGTTGTTCCGTTGGCATTGGGATACATTTTACGCATTACCATAAAGAAGTCCTTTTCTCCGTTACTTCCCGGAGGGGTGGTAAAGTGGATCTCCTTTTCAACCATTGCCAGATGAAACTTCAGTGCGGATGTAGCGGTAAAGGCTTGTGCGGCGGTGATCACCACGGTTACATAAGCGGAGTCAAAATCATTCGACATCACGTGAGTGAGCTGCAGGGCAAACGGAGCCGGAGTGCTGTACCGGTTATTGATTTCCGTCTGGCTGAGACAAACCGGGGCGCCGGTATAGGCATTACAATCATTCACAATGGCCGGTCCATCCAAACGTCCGTGCGGCACACCTGTAACGTTATAATAGGTTACACGGGTTTGCACATCGGTAGGATTCTGCGCATTCATCGGATCCACACCCGGCCAGGATGTCTGGTACTTCAGCGATACCGCTTTGGCCGTATTGGCAGCAAGCAGGGCGTTAAACGAAGGGTTCTGGGAAGCGCAGGGACCGCAGGAGGCCTGGGTAAATTCTTCTACGAACACCAGGCGTTGCGTTTGTGCTTCTGCGAACATTGCGGCTCCGAGAGCCAGTGTGGAAAGGATGAATTTTTTCATTGTTGCTTTTTTAGAACGGGATGCTTTAAAAAAAATCCGGGACCGGAAAAAGTTCCGGTCCCGGTAAAACAGTAATCGGTCAATGACTGATTGTTACTTTTTGGGTGATGGTTTGTCCGCCAGCGGTAACGGTAATATAATACACTCCGCTGCTCAGGTCTGATCCGTCAACAGAAAGCGTATTCTCACCGGCATTCATAGAGCCGGCTGGGATTTCTTTCACCATTTCTCCCATTACATTATACATACGTACGCTCACCTCTTCCGACTGGTTCAGGAACAGGCTGATGGTAGCGTTTGCGGCAAAGGGATTTGGGAAAACAACCATTCCCGAAAGGCTCTCATGTTCTTCAACAGAGGTAGTGTTGGCAAGGTTGATATCATCAATGTACAGGTTATTTCCGTAAGCAGAAGTGGCGGTGAACTTAATGAGCACGCTGTTGTTTCCTGCGTAGGTATTCAGGTTCACGATCTCGTTTCTCCACTGCGTGGCATTGGGGGTGAATGCACTTGTGGTGGGATTGGCTGTTTTAAGGGTTGCACCCGATTTACTGAACACGGTAGTCCAGGAAGAACCGCAGTCGGTGGAAACTTTTACTTCCAGGCGGTCATTTTCGCTGGAATACTGTGCATAGGCTACGTTAAAGGAAAGTGATGCCGAAGTGCTGGAACCGGAAAGGTCAGCCAGAGGCATATAGAATTCATCTACGTTTCCAGAGGTACTGTTAAAGAAATCCATTTTTGCGCAGGCAGTTGAATTTCCGAAACCACCGGCTCCGGTTCTGCGGGTCCAGGTTGGTCCGTTATCCGGGTTTGAGATTGCCCATCCGTTGGGAGCAAAGGTGGTGTTCTGGTAACCTTCAACCAAAGGTGTGACATCCGGTACGGTATTGATCACAAAACTGGAAAGTTGCTGGTCGTTGGAAGGATTGTAATCCTGAACTCCGTTCGGAATTGTAGTCCACACGGTGAACGTATGGCTTCCATCACCGGCACTCTGAGAAGGAAGAACTACGTTCGTAGTTGCGCTGGGGGCCAGATTTCCTGTCCATGGCAAAGTGGTGGGAGTGTTGGCATCAATCTGCATATTGATGGTGCAGGAAGTAAGATTCACTGCACCGCTGTTGATAATAGTCACCGTGGGGGTAAAGGTTCCGGAACACTGCTGAATGGGAAGGCCGGTAAGGGTGGTTACGCCCGCGTCGTTGGTCACAGGAACAGGAGCGCTGTAGGCAGCCTGGCAGACATTTTTGTTTCCATCCTGCTGAATGAAAGCTACAAAGCCAACCTGACTGCGATTATAGATATATGCAGGAAGGACTACGTTGAAGCTCAGGGTCTGCGTTTGCGCGTTGGTCCATGAAGAAGCCAGCGTGGTACCGTTGGCATCAGGATACATTCTGCGCATTACCCAGCTGAAATCCATTTCACCATTTGTGCCCGGAGGGGTAGAGAAATTGATCTCACGCTCTACCATGGCCAGGTGCAGCTTCAGGTTACCATTAGAAGTAAACGCCTGTGCCGCGGTGATGGTAATGGTGATATAAGCAGAATCGAAATCGCTAGACATCGTGTGTACAGCGGTCAGCGAAAAAGGAGCCGAAACCGCATACTCATTGTTAATATCGGTCTGGCTCAGACAGGCCGGCGCACCGGTATAAGCATTGCAATCATTCACAATCGCTGTTCCGTCCATCATACCATGCGGAACACCGGAAACGTTATAATAGGTAACGCGGGGTCCTACCCAGGTTTGAGTTTGAGCATTCATCGGATCAACTCCGGGCCAGCTGGTTTGATACTTAATCGCCACCACTTTGGTGGGATTCGCATCCAGCAGTGTGTTGAAGGCGGGATTTTGAGAAGCGCAGGGTCCGCAGGATGCCTGGGTGAATTCTTCCACCAGTACCAGTCGCTGCGTTTGGGCGAAGGAGGCCCCGGCAAACAGACCGGCAATAAAGAGCGTAGATAGTTTTTTCATGTTTGGATACTTTTGATTTGAGTGAATAAAGTTAACTTTTTACGGTCAGCCGGCCAAGTCCGGAAAAAAACTTCCTGCTAACCCATGCAATTTCGCTCCCCGATACAGATATTTGCAACCTGAATACCCTTAAAAACGTAAACATTCAAAACGCACTTTAGATCCTTTAACGTTTTATATGTTTGATTTTTAGTACCTTAGAAAAATAATGGCTTCGGAACAACTCTTTCTTTTGATAAAATCGCTGAATCCGGAAGAAAAGCGCCAGTTCAAACTGTTTTCTTCAAAGTATCAGCGGGCCCGGGGGAATAACTACGTACGGTTGTTTGACGCAATCGACAAAATGGCGCACTACGATGAGCAGGAACTACGTGTTAAATTCCGGAAGGAAAAATTCGTGAAGCAGCTGCACGTAACAAAAAATTATCTCTACAACCTGATTCTGAATTCGCTGACGCTTACACATATTGAGAATTCAACGGATGCGCCACTGGACGGAATTCTGATTCAGGCAGAAATACTCTTTAAAAAATCGTTGTATGATCCCTGCCTGAAACTGGTAGAAAAGGGAAAAGAGCTTTCCCGGAAAATGGAACGTCCCCTTTTATTCATCGAGTTCAACGCCCTGGAACACAGGATTGCGATTAAAAAATACGATGTGGATTATTTCCGCAGAATGTCGGTGGGAGGTTATTACGAAGTAGTGAATTCCCTGAATCAACTTCGCGATTTTGTGGAATTACGCCGTTTGCTGAACTCGCTGATTGTTTTGATGGAAAAGCCTTTTGAAATGCTCTCCGACGAGGATCGGGTGAAGCTCTATGAAGAAAGCAATCATCCCATTCTGAAATCAGAACGGCCGGAGTGGATCACCGACTGCCGCATTCTTTATTTCAATTACCGCCGGCAGTTCTATGATTATACACATGATTACAGCAAAGCTCTTCAGGTGGCAGATGAGTACGCCCAGTTTATAATGGGACCGGAGAACGCACAAAAAACAGAATTGTTTTCCAGCATTATGTTTGCACTTTCCAATCTTGTGTCCGCACAGCTGAAAGCAGGAAAATACGCCGAAGCGGCGGCATCGCTCCAGCAGCTGCAGGAAGTGCACGCCCGCACCAGCGATCAGCGCATCATGAAGGATGAACGTTTATACCTTCTCAGGCTCAGTACGCTGATGCAGTCAAGGGCATTTGATGACGCCATCCGCTTCGCAGTAGATGCTGAAGATTTCCTGCAACGGTTCGATGAGAAAATATCCCGCCTTTTCCGTCTCGAGATCATCAGCCTGCTCTCCACTCTTTATTTTTATACCGGTCATTTTCAAAAATCGCTTCAATGGCGAAACCGCATCATTAATACCCCGGAAAAGGAAGTACACGAGGAGATTTATGAATACTCACTCCTTGCGGACCTGCTCATTCACCTGGAACTGAAGAATCACCAGTTGCTGCAGTACAAGCTCAAATCCGCTAAACGCTATTTCCAGAAGAAAAAGCAATACCATGCCCTCGAGTCTGCGGTGATAAAAGTGATTACTCAGTCGCAGTACAAGGAGGATCAGGCAATCCGGAAAATCTTCCGGGATTCGGAGGAAAGCTTCCTTAAACTAAAGCAGCAAAAAATCAATACTTCGTATTTCGACCAGTTCGACTTTACCGCCTGGGTAAAGTCAAAGGCCGAAAAGTGCCTGATCTGTGAAATCCGTCCCGGTGGAATACGTTCCTCCTCTAAAAAGTGATCACCGCCTGTGTTCCGGTGGGGAAAAGAAAGAGAAATAGGAACATATTAGCCTGTTAATCATTAGATTAGTAGTCTGTTTTGAACTTAGTTCCTGTCAGATTCTTACACAAACGGTGATTTCACGGTGATGCGGGGGCACAGTAATTGCTTTGGGAAGAAGGATTTCATAACTTTGTCTCTCTACATAAAACGATTCAGCATGAAGAAACTATTACTCACCCTGACTCTTGCAGGCACTGCGTTTGCGGGTATAGATGCGCAAACATCCTCTTACACTATTAAGGACGGAGCCGGAAACATAATCAACGGTCAAACCATTACGTTAACGGATGAGCCTTCCACTCCGCTCATCACTTTTGATTTTGACGTCACTAATAACGGGAATCTTCCCAAAACCACCTATATGGAGCGCCAGGAGCTTGTGCTCATACCCAGCACGCAGAATTATTTCTGCTGGGATGTGTGTTATCCGCCGTTTGTTAGCACCTCCACCAATGGGGTGAGCATCACGAACGGAGGAACCTATACACTGGGCACTGTGGATTATCAGCCGCAGGGACAACTCGGCATGTCGGTGATCCGGTATGTGATTTACGATTTTCAGAATCCGAACGACTCAGCCTGGTTCATCATTAACTGGAACATTACACCTGCATCTGTAGAAGAAGAAATGAGCGGTTCCATTCTGCCCGCTTTCCCAAATCCTGCTCTTACGCATACTACAATAAATTACGAACTGCAAGGCCGGAATGGTTATCTGAACATTTGCAATATGCTGGGCGAAATTGTGAAGGTGATTCCCGTAAGCAGCGGAAAGAATTCAGTAACGCTGGACGTAACGGAACTGAAGAGCGGTATTTACTTTTATTCTCTGGTAGCTGAGCATAAGATTCTCGCTACCCGGAAATTCACGGTTTCCCGCTGATTATTTCTAAACTCAAAAAAAACCCGCTTCTTCCGGAGCGGGTTTTTTTATGCATTGAACATTTTTCAGAAGGCGGAGATTCCGGTCACATCGTAGCCGGTGATAAGGAGGTGAATGTCGTGCGTACCTTCGTAGGTAATCACGGATTCCAGGTTCATCATATGCCGCATGATAGGATATTCACCCGTAATACCCATTGCGCCGTGGATCTGTCGCGCTTCACGGGCGATCTGCAAGGCCATGTTCACATTGTTTCGCTTGGCCATAGAGATCTGCTGCGGCGTGGCACGGTGTTCATTCTTAAGCACTCCAAGCCTCCAGGTTAGCAATTGTGCTTTGGTGATCTCGGTAAGCATTTCAGCAAGTTTTTTCTGAGTGAGCTGAAAAGATGCGATGGGCTTATCAAACTGAATGCGCTGTTTGGAATATCGCAAAGCAGAATCATAGCAATCCAGGGCCGCACCAATGGCTCCCCATGCGATTCCGAAGCGGGCAGAATTGAGACAGTTCAGCGGGCCTTTAAGGCCTTTGATATCCGGGAAAATACTGGTCTTGGGTACCTTTACATTATCAAACACCAGTTCCCCTGTGGCGCTGGCCCGCAGACTCCATTTATTGTGTGTTTCAGGAGTAGAAAACCCTTCCATTCCACGTTCCACAACCAATCCGCGGATATCTCCCTTTTCATCTTTTGCCCAAACCACGGCAATATCAGCGAAAGGAGCATTGGATATCCACATTTTAGAACCATTGAGCAGGTAGTGATCCCCTTTGTCTTTTATGTTGGTTAGCATTCCATTGGGATTGGATCCGTGATCCGGTTCGGTAAGTCCGAAGCATCCCATAATCTCACCGGAAGCCAGGCGGGGCAGATATTTCCTCTTCTGCTCTTCACTTCCATATGTATAGATGGGAAACATGACCAGTGAACTCTGAACCGAGGCGGTGGATCTCAAACCGCTGTCGCCCCGTTCCAGTTCCTGCATGATCAATCCGTAGGAGATTTGATCCATCCCTGCACCTCCGTACTCCGCGGGAATATAGGGGCCGAACGCACCGATGGATGCCAGTCCTTTGATCCACTGCTTTGGAAACTGCGCTTTCTGACAGTATTCTTCCACCACCGGACTCACTTCCTTTTTTACCCAGGCCCGTGAAGAATCACGGATCAGTTTATGTTCTTCGCTGAGTAATTCATCCATTAAGTAATAGTCGTGATGCTGATAAAGATCCTTGCTCATAGGGTGATTATTTGACGGCCAAAAGTAGGAAAAAACAGGAGGTTTTTCTTACTTTGTGAGTTGAAAATCAACCCGTCTGACGAGGCTCATATTTTTAAAGGTATCGCCGGCCCTCGGTATGGTTTTTGAAAACACACCGGAAGCCCGGACATTGTCATGAAACACACCTTTTTCTTTTTACCGGCTTTGCTTCTCTGCATCGGTTTTCTCCGCGCTCAGATATATACAGGTAAAACCACCGAGATTACTTTTTTCTCCTCGGCTCCGCTGGAGAATATTACCGCAGTAAATAAAGTGGCCAGGCCCCTGGTGAACACAAAAACAGGTGACGTGCAGATTAAGGTTCCGGTGAGAGGATTCATCTTTGAAAAGCCCCTCATGCAGGAGCATTTCAATGAGAATTACATGGAAACCGATAAATTTCCCGACGCCACTTTCAAAGGGAAACTGGAGGAAAATATTGATTGGGCCAAAGACGGCACCTACAAGGTGAGCATTAAAGGAACGCTGACGGTGCACGGGGTTGAAAAAGAAAGAACACTGCCGGCCGTGGTAACCATTAAGGACGGGATCATACAGGTTGAATGTAAATTTGACATTGTGCTCAAGGATCACTCTATTACCGTACCGGAGCTGGTATTTCAGAAGATCGCGGAGAAAGTGGAAGTGACCATAAAAAGTACACTTCAGGAGTACCATAAAAAACAATAAACGCGCAACATTATGCGACCATACATCCTGCTTCTGTTCACTCTCACCGCATTCCGGCTGGCCGGGCAGGACGATCTGGAAAAAATGATGCAGGAGCTGGATACCACACCTGACGCAAAAGTTTTCGCCACTTTTAAAGCAACGAAAATCATCAACGCCCAGTCAACCGAAACCGTAAAGAAGGGTACACTGGACTTTTGTGTTACGCACCGTTTCGGGAATATAGGAACCGGCAGCGGAGGCGGCGGTCACACCCTGTACGGGTTCGATGAATCCAGTGATATCAGGCTTTCTTTTGATTACGGAATAACCCCCACCCTGTCAGCTGGATTTGCCCGAAGTAAGCGGAGAGAAAATCTGGATGCTACCTTGAAATGGAGATTCCTGGAACAAACCCAGCACGACATTCCGCTGAGTCTGTGCCTGTTCGCCAACGCCGCCTTTTCTCCCATGAAAGCCGGCCAGTTTTATATCGGCGTGCATGACTCATTTGAAAGGAAGCTCAGTCACCGCATGGTATTTACCTCCCAGCTGATTATTGCGCGCAAGTTCAGTTCCCGTCTTTCTCTGGAATTGATTGGCAGTTATACGCACCGTAATTTCATACGTGAATCCTATAATTCCAATAATGTAGCGGATGTGAACGGTGTGCCGGCGGCCGGCATCGCCGGAAGGTTTAAACTTTCGAGAAGAACATCCGTTGTTTTTGATTATTTCTATCCCCTTTCCGCTTATTACAAAGGAAGAGATTTTACGGAGCACCCTCTCTCCATCGGCCTGGAAATAGAAACAGGAGGCCATGTGTTTCACCTGAACTTCACCAATGCCTCGGGCATTCTGGAATCCTATTTTATTCCGAATACGAGTGACGACTGGCTCGAGGGAGGATTTAAATTCGGATTCAATATATCCAGGGTATTCACCATTGTGAAACCCAAAATGTGATGCAGGACTCCACGGCGCTTGGGCCTGTAGAATCCGACACGCTGATCTGGGAATCGGTTGCCTTGCGGAAATTCCGGAAAGATTCCACGCTGGCGCGCAAGAAATGTGATTCTTTGTTCGCAGCATCCGGAATGAAGGAATTCTGTCCCGCCGGAACAACTCCAAATTCTGTGACCTATGAGATAGCACCCTCTCTTTTCGCTGCACACGCATTACGGCCGGACCATTTCGGAACGGTAAAACACGCCGACCGGGGTGAAGGATGGCTCAGCGGAATCCTTCTGACGATACTTCTTCTGGCGGCCATTCTGAACTGGCGGTATTTCAATCGTGTGAAAACCCTTGCAGACGCATTTGTTCTCAACCGCTTCGTAAGTCAGCTTGTTAGGGAAGAGAATGTTTTTCTCAACCGGGTGAATCTTCTGCTCAGCCTGCTTTATCTTCTTACCGCAGGTGCTTTTGCGCAAATCAGCCTGGGAGTGCTAGGCATAGATCTGTTTCCCGGTATGGCACCCGGCCTGCTCTTTATGCTCCTCTGCGGCGGGCTGGTAGCGGGCTTTTCCATTAAAATGTTGATCATTATGACCAGCGGATTTATCTTCGATCAGCCACGTGCCGCAACAGAATATACCTTTTCTATCTTTCTCTATAACCAGATGGCAGCGCTGCTTCTCATTCCCATCCTGGCCGGTCTTCTCTATATCTCCGCCATTGATCCATATGTGTTGGTGATTACCGGGATAGGACTCCTTACCGCATTTTACCTTTTCCGGCTCTTCCGGGTGGTCTCCGGAAGTTTAGCCACACCTACCGTTTCCGGATATTATCTCTTTTTGTATCTTTGCACCCTTGAAATTTTACCCGCCGCTATGGCTGTTAAGTTTATAGTGGGGTGATTTTCAGGCATAAGCAAAGGCTGAATGGCTAAAAAAGAAGAGCTGGTTAAGATCAAGAGTATCCTGGTCACCCAACCGAAGCCAGAAGGGGATAAATCTCCTTATTTCGACCTCCAGAAAAAGTTCAATTTAAAAGTGGATTTCCGCCCTTTCATACATGTGGAAGGAGTTCCTGCAAAGGATTTCAGAACGCAGAAAGTAAATATCCTTGATCACACGGCGGTGATCATGACCAGCCGCAACGCAGTGGATCACTTTTTCCGTATGTGCAACGAATTGCGTTTAGCAGTGCCGGAAACGATGAAATACTTCTGTATATCCGAGTCTACCGCATACTACCTTCAAAAATATGTACTCTTCCGCAAGCGGAAGATCTTTCACGGAAAGCAGACTTTTCTGGATCTCATTGATATCATAAAAAAGCACAAGGAGGAAAAGTTTCTCCTTCCCTGTTCGGATATTTACAAGGATGAAATTCCCGAGGTACTGGATCAACATGGCATCCAGTATACCAAAGCCATCATCTACCGGACGGTTTGCAGCGATCTTTCAGATCTGGCCAATGTTAACTACGACTGCCTGGTCTTCTTCTCCCCTTCCGGGATCACATCGTTGCTGAAAAACTTCCCGAAGTTCAGGCAAAATAAAACCCTGATTGCCGCGTTTGGCGCCACCACTTCAAAGGCCGTAGAAGACGCGGGGTTGCGACTGGATATTCATGCCCCTCAGCCGCAAAGTCCTTCCATGACAATGGCTCTGGAACAATACATCAAGAAAGCGGGTAAACGATAGTCCTGATTTTGCTACCTTTAAAGGTGCGGCAAACCTTTCCCAAAAAAGAACGGCTCTACAGCAGGAAACTTCTGGAATCTCTGGTGCAGAACGGTAACATTTTAAACCAGTATCCGTTACACATTAAGTGGATGGAAGCCGATCTGAAGGAAAAGGTAAAGGCCAGGGTAGCCTTTGCGGTGCCGAAAAGAAGTTTTAAAAAAGCCGTGGACCGCAACAGGCTAAAAAGAAGAATGCGGGAAGCGTGGAGAAGAAACAAGCAGGGGCTCAGCCTTAGCGGGATCGCCCTCTTACTCGTTTATACCGCACGGAAGGAAGAAACCTATGAAGTGATTGAACGAAGCATGAAAGGATGGATGTTAAAAATTGCTAAGAAGTCGTGAATCGTATGATCAGCACGATCTTTGTAGCACTGATCAGGTTCTATCAGGGCGCAATCAGTCCCTACCTCATGCCGTCCTGCAGGTACATTCCTACCTGTTCCTGTTACGGGCTGGAGGCCGTGCAGAAACACGGACCCTGGAAGGGAGGATGGCTGACGATCAAACGTTTCTGTTCCTGCGCACCCTGGGGCGGACACGGGTATGATCCGGTGCCGGAAACAGAAAAGAAATAAAAAAAGAGAATACTGAAGATGAGAACATGGAGAAATAAAATTATTGCTGTTACCGTAGTTGCGGTAGCAACAGTGTCGTTCACCTTTGTTGATGCCTACTTTGAGATCTCTAAAAACATGGAGATTATGCATTCGGCTGTGAAGGAACTCAACGCCTATTATGTGGATGAAATCAAACCGGGAGACCTGATCACCAAAGGTATAGACGGAATGCTTAATTCACTGGACCCCTACACGGAATATTATCCGGAAAGTGAGGTGGAAGATTACAAGACCCAGCTTACAGGGCAATACGGAGGCATTGGTTCGCTGGTACAAAAACAGGGTGATTACGTGATTATTTCTGAGCCCTATGAAGGATTTCCGGCTCAGAAGGCCGGACTGATCGCCGGCGACATGATCCTGGAGGTTAACGGACAGAGTGTAAAGGGAAAAACCACAGGTGATGTGAGCAAACTGCTCAAGGGAGTTCCCAACACTCCTGTAAAACTGCTCATTCAGAGGGAGGGTGAAAAAAATCCTTTCGAAAAAAATCTTATACGGGAAGAGATCAAGATTAAAAATGTTCCTTATTACGGTATGCTGAATGATTCGGTAGGCTATATTAAACTGACAGGATTTACCGAGGATGCCGGCGAGGAGGTGGCCCGCGCTTTTACGGATTTGAAAACAGAAAAAAAGATGAAGGCGCTGGTATTTGATCTCCGCGGTAACGGAGGAGGGCTCCTTAAAGAAGCTGTTGAAATCGTGAATCATTTTGTGGAAAAGGGCTCCCTCATTGTTTCACAAAAAGCAAAAGTGAAAGAAATGAATCGCACGCATTATGCAGAAAAACCGCCGCTCGACACTAAAATGCCCATGGTGGTACTGGTGGATAAGGGATCTGCTTCTGCCTCCGAGATTGTTTCAGGCGCATTACAGGACCTGGATCGTGCAGTAGTCATCGGACAGCGCTCCTTCGGGAAAGGATTGGTTCAGCAAACCATTCAGCTGGTGTACAATACACAGATCAAAATCACTACAGCGAAGTATTATACCCCCAGCGGGCGTTGCATACAGGCCCTCGACTATTTTCATAAAAATCCCGACGGTACAGCTGACAAAGTTCCTGATTCACTCATGAAGGAATTTAAGACCCGTGCCGGGCGACTGGTGTACGACGGCAGTGGTATCTTTCCTGACCTCATTCTTGACGCAAAAAAATACAGCCCCATCGCTGTCAGCCTTTCCAACAAAAACCTTCTCTTTGATTATGCTTCTCTTTACAAGCGCAATCACCCGGGCATCTCAGATGCGGGCACTTTCCGCCTGTCGGACACCGATTACCAGGAATTCATCAAATTCCTGGAGGGGAAAGAATATGATTACACCACAAAAAGTTCCAAACTTCTTGAAGATCTTCAGAAAAGCCTGGAGGAAGAAAAAAAGCTGGAAGACTCCCGTGCAGAATTGGATGAGTTGAAGAAGAAGCTGGTTCACGATAAAAAATCCGATCTGATAAAGTACCAGGATGAAATCCGCCTGTTGCTGGAAAATGAAATTTGCGCACGGTATTATTTCCAGAAAGGGCGTATTCGTTCCTCCCAAAAAAACGATCCGGAAATTGTAGAAGCACTGAAAACACTTGCCAGCTATTCTCTGTATTCACAGATCCTCCGGGGAGAAGGAAAATATAAAGTGATCGGTAAACCTTCTGTGGTGCAAAAAACCAGTACCGGTAGCAGCGACGTAAAAAAAGAGGAAAAGCAGGAAGAGAAGGACAAAAAAGAAAAGAAGAATAAAAAGGGCTGAGGACAATAATCCCCTGAATTTCACGTTCTTTGGGAGTCATCCCCATGGCTCCGTTACGTAAAGACATCCATTCCGGTATTTTCTTTTTCGGTCTTCTCCTGATCACCGCCGGTCTGCCGCTTTCCAAGTTTCTAATGAGTTTATCTTTTATGCTGCTGGCGGGGAACTGGCTGCTGGAAGGACTGTTTCGTGAAAAATGGAGTCGCTTCCGTGAATTTCCCACACTATGGCTCCTCCTTGGTTTTTACCTCCTTCACTTCCCGGTGCTTATCTGGACCTCCGATCTGCAGGGCTGGTATGCGGACGCGCGTGTAAAATTTCCTCTCTTTCTTCTACCGTTGATCATCGGCACTTCCACTCCCCTCTCTGGTGTTCAGTGGAAATGGTTACTGCGCTGCTTTACCGCTGCGGTAGTGTTGAAATCACTGATCGGAATGGGGATTTATCTGCGGCTTTGGGGGCAGGCATACGCCGACGTACGCGAGATCACCGGCAGTCTTTCACATATTCGCTTTTCACTGATGCTGTGCCTGAATATACTGCTGCTCTATTTCATGGAGTTCAGAGGTGCAGGCATCAGAAAAAAGCTGGTGACAATAGCCATTTGCCTTTGGATGCTGGTTATGCTGGTGTTGCTGCGCAATCTAACAGGCATGATGATCCTGGGAACCTGCGGTTTGATACTGTTTCTGCTTTATCTGTTTCGTTCCGGGAAAAACAAGATTACATGGGGTATCGGAACATTGGTGCTGGCCTGCATCGTGTTTGCCGGATGGCGGACCCATGATGTTTACACCACCTGGTTTATTCCGAAACATACCGAGATTCTGCCGGGTGCAGTTTCTGCAGGTGGAGAAATCTATATCCACGACAGCAGCATGAATGCGCTGGAGAATGGTTACCGCTTAGGAGAATATATTGCCTGGACCGAATTGCAGCTTGCATGGAACGACCGAAGCGTAATCAGCTATAACGGAAAAGACCGCCGGGGTCATGAGCTGAGATTTACACTCTTGCGATTTCTTACTTCCAAAGGTCTGAGAAAGGATGCTGCGTCCATCGGCACATTAACCCGGTCGGAAATAGCTGCGATAGAGGATGGGATCGCGAACGTAGTATATCTCACAGAAGACCCTATCACGTGCCGTATTCACCAGGTGCTGTGGGAACTGAATGATTACACCTCAGGCGGAGCCGATCCCAGCGGTCATTCTGTTACCCAGCGCTTTGAATTCTGGAAAGCGGCGATGTATTGCTGGAAGATGAATTTTTGGATCGGAACGGGCCCGGGCGATGTGGAAGCCTGCATGCAGGAAGCGTATACTGCCATAAACAGTCCGCTGAACAAGGAGAACCGGCTTCGCCCGCATAACCAGTATTTGAGTGTAGCGGCAGGAATGGGACTTTTCGGATTATGCGCTTTTCTGGGTATGCTCCTCATTCCGCTCTTCCTTCGCAGGCACAGAAAAATCCTCTACTTTATTTTTGTTGCGATGATGGCTATGAGTATGCTAACGGAAGATACGCTGGAGACACAGGTGGGCGTAACGCTCTTTGCACTTTTCAGCAGTCTATTGCTGTTTCACTTTCCTCAGACGAAAGAAGAATAAAAATCAAAGGTTTTCCGTGCACACCGCTCCCATGTAAATTGCTGCGCATGAACCACACCCTGAGCTGTTTTCCCGGGAGATGCATTGAGTGTAGCTTTGAGTCCTTCTGCAATACTATCGGGTTCAAATGGATCACATTTCACCGCATTCTCGCTGCAAACCTCGGGCAGAGAACCATATTGTCCGATCAGCACGGGAATTCCCATGGCCATGGCTTCCAGTGCAGGTAAGCCGAAACCTTCATAATAGGTACACATCGCCACAGCCGAAGCATGACGGTAATAATACGTGAGCTGCGTATCGTTGAGATAGCCGGTTACCTTAACAACATCCTGCAGACCCAAATCTGCGATCTCCTTCTCAATCTCTTCCCATCCCATTCCTCTGTCGCCTGCCAGCACCAGGTCAAAGCTCCGTTGCAATCCCGCCCGATGGAAACCTCTCAGCAAACCGAGTACATTCTTCCTGATCGAAACAAGTCCGGCAAAAAGAATGTAGGTCCTGTTCGTATGGGGTAGATCCCTGACTTTAAGGGGAGCCTGATTCAGGTCGGTCCGAAGGCCAAGGTGTGTCACGATCAACCGCTTACCATGATTTGGAAAAAGTTCGTCCAGGTCGCGGGCTGTGCGCTGGCTTACACATATGATGCCATCGCATGCTTTTACCATTGCGGATACTCTTTCCCACATAACCTTTCTGAACTTAGAATCCGTATAGCCCGGAATTTCATAATATGGCTTTTTAAAAATGGCGAGATCATGAATGGTGATGATCACAGGCGACTTCCCGCTTTTATAGAAGAATGCATCCGTGCAGTGAACCAGATCAAATTTCTTCAGCGGCAGCCCTAATCCGTGCCAGTAACTTTCCGTGCCGGGAAAAGACAATCCATAGGCGGAATACTTTCTCCGGGACAGTTTATATAGAAAGGAAAGTTCCATCTCCTTGCTGAACGCAGGTAAACTCAGCAATGCTTTCGAAAGTTCAAGGCAATAGGTCCCTATCCCTCCTCTTCGGGCCGATAATGCTCCGGTAGCTTCCAGACCAATTGTTTTCATTTCCGGATCTTTAAAAGTTCATCGGCAATGCGGGCTGCTTCCACTTCACGGATGCAGTGACAATTGCCCGACTTACGGCAATCCGAACAATTCTTGTCCAGTGCAAAGGCCATGGCTTTTGATCCCAGTGGTCCCCATCTCCCGATATGAATAGGTCGCATGGGCGCGTAGATGCCGAGTGCCTGAATACCCAAAGCAGCGGCCAGATGAAGTGGTCCGGTACTGGCCGCTACCAGCGCATCCGAAACTGAAATCAATTGCATGAATTCCGGCAGAGAAAGCTTACCGGTAATGTCTGTCACCTTTTCACCGGCGATCCATTCCCTGAGCATTGACCCTTCCTGTGCGGTACCGGAAACCATAACATGAAAGTTTTCCGTGGGGAGCATTTTGATCAAAGCCGAATAATTAGACAAACCCCATTCTCTCGCGCTTCCTTTAGATCTTGGATGAAGGATGAGATTCACTTTTCCGGGTACGAGCAGTGACTTTACTTTTTCCGAAACTTCCGGCTTGCGTAAAACCTGCATGGTTCGGATTTCATCAAGAGAGAAATGTGCTTTTAATCCTAATGGAGCCCCCAGCTTCAGATTCAGTTGCGCTTCGTGCAGATCAGAGTTCTTTCTTCCCAAGTTCAAACGCTCCGTGCAGGTCCACCAGTGATAGAAACGATGAGAAGTACCTATTCTTTTTGGAATGCCTGCCTTTTTTGCCATAGCAGCCAGGGCGCTTTTCGGGAAAACATGAAGGATAATATCCGCTCGCATCCTTCTCCAATCATCTACGCTCCTGAGTTCATCCACAGAGTAGAATTCATCTACTGAAGGGCACGATTTGATCACGGGCTGCGTGTATCCGCGACCCAAAAAAAGAATTTGATTCGCGGGATCCAGGTTTTTCAAAGCTACCGCGAGCGGTAACGTGAGAACCACATCTCCGATGCTGTCTGTTCTGCTTATGAGAATTCTATTACCCACCTTTATTTAGCGCTCTTAATTTTTTGTACTTCAAATAGGCAGCATAGGCCGAAATACGACTGATCGCAAATCCGGCACCGCCATCAAGAAATCCGAGTTTAATGATATAATCGCGAAGGAATTTTGCCACAGCGCTCAAGTACATCACTAACCAACCAGCTTTTCTGCCCTCCTTTTGATAGGCCTTTGCCGCGATATTGGTAAAATATTCGATCTGCTTATAGTGATCATCGCGTGTGTAATAGCTGTAATGTAAAATATCACCCTTCAGGTGTTCCTCTTTTCCGCCGGAGAAAAGTTCGTACTTATCGTGAGGATTTATACCCGTCCACCTTCCCTTTCCTGAATCCCACAATCTCAATTTAGTATCAGGGTACCAGCCGCAATAACGAACCCAGTGTCCGCAGTAATTGGTAAGGCGATTCATGGAATATCCGTCGGCCGTGAAATGCTTTTTAACCTCGATAATAGACTTTCGCAAGGTTTCATCCAGGGCTTCGTCGGCGTCGAGTGAAAGCACATGGGGGTGGGAAGCATAGGTGATGGCCCTGTTCTTTTGTTCAATATGTCCATCGAAGGCATGCTGGAAGAACTTCGCCCCTCTTTCACGACAAATGGCCTCAGTGCTATCTTTCGAGAAGGAATCGAGCACAATGATCTCGTCCACCACCCCCTGCAAAGAATCCAGGCAACGGGCAATGTTCTTTTCTTCATTGTAGGTGATGATCACCGCACTGATGGGGGTCATGGCTTTCAAAGATACCAAAAGCGGTAAGATGCCTATCTTTGGATAATGAATACAGAAATACTCTTAAAGGAGATACTGAATGGGAACTGGAGGGCATTGGCTAAAGCAATCACGCTGGTAGAAAATGAAACGAAGGAGGGGAAAGAAATATTGTCGGGACTTAAAAACCGCGATATTCAGGTAGTGGGAATTACCGGGCCTCCGGGAGCCGGAAAATCGACTCTGATCAGCGCACTTATCACCACTTACACGGAACAGGGGAAAAAAGTTGGCGTTATGGCTGTTGATCCCACCTCGCCGTTTAGTCATGGCTCATTATTGGGTGATCGCCTGCGCATGAGTGAGCACTTTACCCATCCCGACGTATTCATACGTTCTTTAGCCACACGTGGTTCGCTGGGCGGACTTTCATCCAAAGCAGCCGAAGTGATATCGCTGATGAAAGCCTGCAATTTCGATGTGATCCTGGTTGAAACAGTAGGGGTTGGACAAAGTGAAATTGAGATCGCAGCTTTGGCAGATACCACTGTTTTGGTTTTGGTACCTGAGGCGGGAGATGATATTCAAACGATCAAATCCGGTGTCATGGAGATCGCTGATATTTTTGTGGTAAATAAAAGTGACCGCGAGGGTGCCGATATCCTGATGAAAAACCTGGAAGTATTGGTGCATGAACGGCCGGATGCTTCACGCACACCTGCTGTGTTGAAATGTTCAGCCACCCAAAAAGAAGGAATACGCGAACTTTGCCAACAGATCATTGCACATTACCCTCACCGCGACCCCGATAAAAAAGAGAAAGTGAGGAAGTTCTTAAACCGATAGGAAGGATTGCATTATTCTACTTTCCAAACTTCCTGCACCTCCCAGTCGGACCGCACTGTAAACCAGCCGGGTGAATAAATCACCCTTTCGGGTTGCACCTTCCGGGAATAATCACCGCTGTCCCATTGACCGTTTTTATTGTGATCGTAGATCAGCCGGATCCTGTATTTACCAGGGAGCAGGTACCGGCAAAACAGCTTGAGATCGCCTGAACCCTGATCGGAATGAACCACCTGTCCTTTCTCGTTAAGAAGCTGAACGATGCCCTCTTGCGGCTTCCACTGCGCTTTCACTTCCAGTGAACCGTAATACCGCAATTCCTTTACCTGGAATATTATTTTAATGCTGTCGCTGGGAAGATTCCCGAATCCTGTAAAGCAGCCCGGATTCAGAATTACCGTATGTTCCGTACCCGGATCCCAGAGTATGACACCCTTACTGCTAACCGGTCTGACTTCCACTATATAATCCTGCATGGTGAATTCCAGCGCTGAGGAATCCATAGGACTTAGTTCATCCGTACCTCCCGTTATGCCTGTAAAACTGAACGAATCTACCGGATGATTGAAAAGTATTCTCACCGGTTTATCCGGATCCTGCAGCTCTCCGCCGGTAAAAAGCACGCTGGCCCTGAGTTGAGGAGCCTTGCTATCTGCAATGCGGAGTGCAAGGCTTTCCTTCCACACATCTGCATCCGAAACCAGCAGCAGATCCAGCGTATCAGCAGTGAACTTCCCGTAGTGAAAAAGAATGGTATCTGCCCTCTCATTCTTCCACATTCTTGTCTGCAGCCGGTTCGTGCGGCGCAGGTGAATTTTAAGATCCGGACAAGGTTTATTGAGAACAATCATCACTTTTCCCGGCTCCACCACAACGGAACGCCGAATGAATTGCTTCTGAGGCGGTCCTTTGAAAAGCCGGAAATTCAATTTACGGGAAGTGGTCAGATCAATCAGGGAATCGGCAAATCCAATCAGTTCCTCTTCCGGATCGTAGCGAAAATTTCGGTTCGCATCCAGAACCGCCACTGCTTTATACCACCCTGGTTTAATATGATCCACACGAAAAGAACCATCCGGTCCGGAACGGGAAAAGTATTCAGGGGGTTTTTTGAACGGAAGGGAATCATCCTGCCCGGCATACAGCATAACTGTTACCTGCTTCAATTGCGCGCCGGTAAACGCGTCCGTTACGGACCCGAATACGGCCACACTATCCATTACAGGACCCGTGGAAAAAACATAACGAAATCCTTCGGCAGTATTGCCTTCGTGAACATCCGCAATGGCATTGCCAAAATAAATGCCGTAGGTAGTATTCGCTTTCAGTGTTTCCCTGAATTTGATGTGCAGAATCCTGTTCTTCTGAAGAGTGATCTCCGGTAACAATTCCATTGGGGGAGAAACCATCAGCTGCCCCTGCATATCCTTCAGCACAATGTTCTCATCAAATACGATCTTCACTTCGTTGCCTGTAAAGTTCACCTTGGCAGAATCGGGTGAATAATTTATCACTTTGGGAGCACTCACATCCCTGGGGCCTCCGCCGGGAACCTGCATTTGGGCACAGGAATGAAAAAGCAGGCAGCAGGCAGAGGTCAGCAGGAGATGGAGTGTAATAAATGAAGAAAGCCGATGCATCAGGAGAGGAGTTGAGTAATGGATTCCAGATGCGTTTGATCGGTAAGTGAAAAATCATTCAGGTGTTCAGAATCAATGTCCAGGACGGCAATGACCGATCCTTGCCTGAAGAGTGGTACTACGATTTCCGATCGTGATCGAGTGCTGCAGGCAATATGTCCGGGAAATTCTGTTACATCCGGAACAATAAGGGTATGCTGCTTTACCCATGCCGTACCGCAGACCCCTTTTCCCATTTGTATCCTTGTGCAAGCCACAGGACCCTGAAACGGACCCAGAACCAATTCATTGCCCCGCACCAGGTAAAATCCTACCCATAAAAACCCGAATGTTTCCTTCAGGGCTGCACACAGGTTCCCCATATTTGCCACAGGGTCATTCTCACCCGCCAGTAAAGACTTGAGCTGAGGAAGGAGATTGTTATATTTTTCTTCCCTGGTATTTCCCTCCACAGCGATCTGCTCTGCCATTAGTACAAAGATCATTAAAAAAATGATCAATGCAGTGTTCCGGCCATTGCCGCAACACTCACCCTGCTGCCGCGTAATTGCAGCAGCGCGCGTGCGCAGGCTTCCAGGGTGGCTCCCGTGGTGATCACATCATCCACCAGCAGCACATGACAACCTTCTTGCGCTCCTTTACCAAGCGTAAATTTTCCTTCGGTATTTTCCCAGCGGTGAAATCTCGATTTTCTGGTTTGCGTATTGGTGCGCTCTTTCCTGAGCAGCCAGTCGGTGTGCAAGGGCTTACCCATTGCTTCGGAGAGCCCGCTTCCAAAAACCTCACTTTGATTGAATCCCCTGGAGCGTAACCGTGCCGGATGCAGCGGCACCGGAATAATCACATCCGCTGAACGGAACTGTTCTGACTGCAGCAGCTCTCGTCCGTAGCGCCGTCCCAGAAACCTGCCAATTTCCTTTTCTCCCTTATACTTCAGGCGGTGAATCATATTCTGCACCCGTGAACCCTTCCGGTACCGGTAATACACTGCGGCGGCATTCAGATCCACCCTTCCCATAAACATGCGCTCCACGGGATTATCGGGAAGAAGATGAAAACCTGTGCCGGGAAGAGTCCTCAGGCAAATCGTGCAAAGACACTCTTCAAAATGATACAGCGCCCGGTTACAGGCCGGACAAACGTTCGGAAAAACCAGGTGCAACACATCCGACCACATTGTTGAAATCATGCTGTTGATAACTTGAAGGCGACTCAAAAAGCCCTCCTCAAAATTGCCTAACTTTGTAAGTCATTGTACGTTCTGAATCAGTACCTCTACAGGCATGGAAGAGCAAGCAGAAAAAAAAGAAAAAAGTAATCGTATCTATTTGATTATCATCATTATAGAGACTATCCTTATTGGTCTTTTGGGGTGGTTATTCTTCAGTCAGAAGACGAGAGTAGAAACAGTGGAAAAGGAGAAGCTCGTATTCGTTGAGAAATCGCAGAGTTTGCAGGATGAGCTTACCGCCTTGAAAACAGAATACGAAAATCTGGAGATCAGCGACAAGAAACTGAAACGGGACTACGACGCCAAAATGAAAATGATTGATTCGCTGATGGTTCTGGCGAAGAAACACGATGGCGATGCTTACCAGATCTACCAGCTGAAGAAAGAGACGGAAACCCTGCGCCGCATCATGAAACATTTTGTGGTGCAGATTGACTCATTGGGAAGACTGAATAAGGAGATTGTAGCACAAAAAGAGAAAGTGATCACGGAATTGTCGGAGGAGAAATTCAAGACCAAGGAACTCACGAAGGAGAAAGAGGATCTTCAGAATACGGTTAACATGGGATCCGTGCTCAAAGCAAACGGCATTAAAGTTTCAGGGATCAAAACAAAATCGGGCGGTAAGAAGGAGGTGGAGACCAAGAGTGCCAAAAGGGTAGAAAAAATCAAGATCACGTTCACGCTGGGAGAGAACCGGATCGCGAAGAGCGGTGACAAGACGGTCTTCATCCGCATTGTAACGCCCGACGGTAAGGAGATGGCAAAGTCGCTGGACGAGAGCAACACCTTTAGTTTTAACGGCTCCAAGGGTTATTATGCTACTAAAACCATGGTGAATTATAAAAATTCGGACACGCCGGTGACTGTTTATACAGCCAAGTCGGATATTAAATTTCTTCCCGGAAAGTACCTCATCGAAATTGCCTCAGATGGTGTGGTGATCGGGCAAACACAGCTCATCCTGGAATAGGGAGGAATTGAAAGCAGAAACAGAGTGGATTACTGGAAAATGATTCGACCGGACGCAACCGGTTTTCCATCCTGAACAAGCCGGTAAAGAAAAATTCCCGATGGCAAATCACCCCTTTGAATCAGCAGGCTGTTCTCATTTAACCCGGGCAGATGCAATAATTTTCTCCCGGTAAGGTCGTACAGTTCCAGCGCCGCATTCTGCACCCTGAAAGGTTCGCTCACATCAAGAATGAACCATTCTCCCGCCGGGTTAGGATACACCTGATGCGTAACCGATGAGAACAAACCGTTGTCGTCTACGGAATAATTCCAGCAGTATCCCGGCCAGTTATTGTCTAACCACTCCGAGCGTGCGCGAAACCACCATTTGAGATAATCAATTTCGTCCTGCCATGTTTGTCCTATGAAATAATTCCAGTTAACATAAACGCCGAGAATTGGCCATTGCTGAAAATTCCGGGTCTGGGATTCCTGCAGTTTCACTTTCATAGAATCAATTCTCGCGTTCACCGAATCGTCGTTCAAAACGGTATTGCGAAGAAACATCCACCGGCATTTGAGCAGATGAGTAAATGCTGTATCGGTGAGAAACTTATTCCACCAGAAGGGGACCGCGCTGCTAAAGCTGCTTCCGCAAAGGGAGTTGAAATTCATTTGGTATCCCGTAGTATCATATGCATCACAATAATCCGCATTGCCGTAGGATAAATTAAAATCCCACATAGGGCCGGCCACCAGCCAGCCACCTTTACTGTCTTTTTGTTTCCAGAGAAAAGAACTGGAACGGTATCCGTCTACCGTTCTTCCCAGCTCCTGCATGATCATGAAATCAATAAATGAATTCACATAAATAACGGAGGGGTACCCGGTGGTGAGATTCTTCCAGTTGGGGCCTGCCATAATATTTTCAAATCCAATAATTTCATTTCTGATATAGTTGTATTGCACGGGAAGTAATTCACTGTACTCGGGATCATGGCAGAGGAATTTCACTTTGGTACTGTATGGCGACTGGAAATAGGTATTGCTGCTTCCCGTGAGTTTATCCACTTTCATGATGTATCCCCCTGTAAGGTCGTCGCCGGCCGTGTCCAGCGGGGTAATCTTTGGGCAATCCACCCTGTTTTTATCTCGTTTAATGCGCTCCATGAAAGAGTACACCCCTTTGTATTGGTTATTGATCACCAGCTCGCACCATACATACCTCGAATCCCAATACCCCATCTTCCGGAACAGATCGTAGGTGATCTCATTGCGCATGAGCGTTTTATCCGGGTACGCACCATAGAGGATCCAGTCGTTTTCCTTTGGCATTCCCAGAATGGAGGTATCCTGGTTATTTCCGAGTGCGTCCTGTGTTTCCAGGCCATATGATTTCTTGGGATATTGCTGGGAAGTGGAGCCCCTGATCTCGATGGATATTTTTCCGGCGTAGTGATTAAAGGGATCCGTCATGTAATTCCGGTTCCCGGGTCCGTTATAGATAATACCCATATCGGCCACAATTCGAACGGTATCCTGGATTGTCTGGTTATTGGTGTTGATCACCACAATCGGCAGATCGCTGCTGGTGAAGTTCACCTGAGAAAAAAGGGAAGTGGTCAGCAGCAGGACCATAAGACCGGTGAAGGTGCGGAAATGCATTTAACAAATGTACCGGAAATTAGAGGGAAATCAAAGCTCCGAAACAGTCCTATTCAATACCTTTGAGCCAGTCAATGACGGTCCGGATCCTTTTGTTCACCCTGATGTTGGCCTTAGGCGCAAAGGCTGGCGAAAATGCCGACTCCATCCGGCTGTTCGGCACTCTCCTGCAAGGGGAGGGACTGGCCTTTTCCAAACCCGATAGTGCCCTCCTTTACCTGGAGCAGTGCCTGGCAGACTTGAACCGGTTGGAAGAAGACAGAGGCGAACGGCCAAACTGGGCGACCGTTCTTCGAACCTCACTTTACAACGATCTCGGTTTCATCATTCAGCGCAAAGGAAACTGGAATGATGCAATTCGCATGTACCAGGCTGCCCTTGATCTCCAGGGCGACAATGGCAACCCTGCTAATATTGCCCCTTTACAGTCGAATCTGGCCAACCTCTACCTGCAGGCGGGCAACTACAAGCTTGCGCGGAAACACGCGGAGGAAGCCCTCAGGACTTTCCGGTCTGAAAAAGACCTTGCCGGCATGATGAATTGCACCAACCTATTGGGCGAGATCGAAAAGAAACGGGGAAATTATCCCGCGGCGGAGAGTTATTTCAGGATGAGTATTGAGATGGGAAAAGGCATAGAAATCGTTCGCACCAACCTCCTTCGTTCCTACGAACTCCTGGGGATATCGAAATTCGAACAGCAAAAATACCGCGAAGCGGAAGAGATTTTCCATCTTGGTATTGCCGTCGGTTCCACCGGAAATGTTAAGATCAGCTTGTTCAATATCTACTATTACCTTGCGCAGGTTGCCTTGTTCAGGAGCAAGCTCTCTGATGCCGCCCACTACGCCGACTCCGCGTACTATTTCAGTATGAACAACAATTATCCGGCGGAACAGATCAAAAGCACAGCCCTCCTGTCCGACATCCGTTACCGTTTGAACGATTTCAGATCCGCCGCCGACCTGCTTCGCCTGAGCAATTCCTTGCGTGAAAAGTTCAATAACGAAAAGATGGCGAATGAGATCAACCTTCTTGAATCGGAAAAAAAAGAGATGCGCTTTGAAATGAACCGGATGAAGGATGAAGAAAAGATCCGGAACCAGAGGAACACCATCATGGCCGGCATCATGTTCCTGGTCCTCTTCATAGTGCTTTTACTACTCACCTACCGGAATTATCTGAATAAAAAACGAAGCCACGCAGAGATCGCATTGAAAAACAGAATCATTGAAGAGAAACAGCGGGATATCATTGCTTCCATTCACTATGCGAAGCGTATTCAGAACGGCTTGCTTCCAACGGACAAGTATATTGCTAAGAAACTAAACGATCTGAACAAGGCTTAAAGCGGAAGCCCTTTCTTATCGAAACGCGGAGGAAACAGCGTGAGAACTTGCTCAAGTGTAAGCGCACGCGAGAGCGTATGCTCACCGATCCTTGTACGCACAAGGGAATGCAAATAGGCTCCTGATCCGCAGGCGAGGCCGAAATCCCTTGCGAGAGAACGGATATATGTTCCCTTTGAACAGGAGATCCGGAACCTGATCAGCGGTCCCTCTTTCGAGAGAATTTGAAATTCATTGACGGTGATCTCCGCCTTTTTCAACTCAACGGGTTTACCTGCACGTGCCAACTGGTACGCGCGCTTCCCTCCTATCCGCTTCGCGGAATGAGCCGGTGGCTCCTGCAGCAAAGTTCCTGTTAATGAAGCCGCGGCTTTTTGCATCAACGCTTCATCAATATGATCCGTAGGATACAGCCGGTCTGTTTCTGTTTCAAGATCCAGACTGGGTGTGGTGGCACCGATAAAAAATTCACCCTCGTACTCCTTTTGTTGTGCCTGATACTTTTCAATATTCCTGGTTTCCATGCCCGTACACAGGATCAGTAAGCCGGTGGCCAGAGGATCAAGCGTTCCGGCATGTCCGATCTTCACCTTCTTCCCATAATGATATAACATGGACCACCGGAGTTTCCCCACCACATCGAAGCTGGTCCATTTCCTGGGTTTATTGATGAGAAGTACTCCTCCGGCCGAATAATCCATACTCAGTCAATAATGCGAAGATCGTATCCCGCGTAGATCAGTATCAGTATCAGTCCGCCGATCAGGATCCTGTAGTATCCGAAAATCCTGAATCCATTTGAATTCAGTAGCGCAATAAATCCCTTGATAGCTAGCACCGCTACTGCGAATGCGACCAGGTTACCCACCGTAAACAGCTGGATGTGCTTCGCTGTAAACTCTCCCCCGGCCACGATATAGTCCAGCAGAGATTTGGAAGAAGCGGCCAGCATGGTGGGTACGGCAAGAAAAAAAGAAAATTCTGCCGCTGTTTTGCGCGAGAGCTTCTGTGTGAGCCCTCCGATAATGGTAGCGGCGCTCCTCGACACTCCGGGGATCATTGCGATTACCTGAAAGCAGCCGATGATGAGCGCCTGCCGGTAGGTCACTTCCTGCTCCGCTGCTTCTTCCTTACCGGGGAAGAGTTTATCAATAAACAAAAACACCACCCCGCCCGCCAGCAATGCGAAAGCCACCACCTGAACATTTTCCAGCAAAAGTTCAATGTGGTCTTTAAAAAGGAGTCCGGCAATACCGGCGGGAATGAAGCCCACCGCCAGTTTAAAATAGAAATCCAGGGACTTAAAAAACCGTTTGTAGTATAATACAACCACTGACAAAATAGCGCCGAACTGAATAGCCACCGTAAACAGTTTGACAAAATCGTCGGAGGCAATCCCCATGGCGGAGGATCCGATGATCATGTGGCCGGTAGAAGAAACAGGAAGGAATTCGGTTATACCTTCAATAATGGCAAGGATGATCGCTTCAAAGAGGTTCACTCCTTCGGCTTCTTCATGATTGCGAACAGCACCACACCGAATCCGGCAAGAATGGTAATGGGAGCTACGGTAAGCCTCCGGGTGGAAAATATTTCCTCGCTGAATACATTGGGGTCATCGGAGCCTCCTCCCATCATCAGGATCATTCCCACTGCAATGAGAGCTACTCCGATAATGGTGTAGAGGTAATTTTCCTTTCCGAAAGCAAAACCAGGTTTGCGAGGTGCGTTCATATGATTCTTTTAACGGTAGAGGTCAACAGTTTTAGTTCCCAGGTATTTCCGCACAGCGAAAAACGTTGAGGCCAAAGATATGATAATTCCAGCGAGCAGCATCAGAACAAACAGCCCGGTAAAGAGGGTTGGATCCAGCACCTGCAGCAGCTCATTTACAAACTGTTCCTTCACCACGTAGACGGCACCCACCAGCATTCCCATGGCAAGAATGGAACCCAGAAGTCCCTGCAGAAAACCCGTCCGGATAAAAGGCCGGGTGATGAATCCGTGCGTGGCTCCCACCAGCTGCATAGTACGGATAAGGAAACGCTTGGAATAAATTGCCAGGCGGATCGTATTGTGAATAAGGGCTATGGAGATCAGTGCCAGGATGGCTGTTACCGCAAGAAAGAGAATGGTAAGGTTGCCGATGTTTTCGTTCATCCGCTGCAAGAGATTATCCTGGTAAAGAAATTCGGATACCACCGGTTCACGGAGTACCTCCGCACGTATCCATTCCACGCTGTCTTTGTTGGCATAATCCGCCTTAAGACGGATATCCAGGGAAGCCGGCAATACATTCTGCTGAAGCAAAGGCATAAAATCCTCCCCGAGCTCCTTTTTATATATCTCCAGGGCCTCTTCTTTTGAGATGTACTCGGTATTCCTGATATAAGGGCTGGCCTCCAGTGATTTCTGGAAACGGAGGATATCTGCCTCGCGGGCATCGTCCTTGAGATAAATATTATACGTAATATTTTCTTTAAAATTATCCGACACGCTGCGTGCGCAGAGGATCATAAATCCAAGGAATCCTAATACAAACACTACCAGTGAGAGACTGATGACCGTGGTTACGGAACTCGACGGAAGCCTGCTGCCTGCTGCGGAATCACTCATGGTACAAAAATAATGCATTCGCAGTGCCCCCGCTCCTATATTGGTCCGGCGGCGGCATCAATCTATGAACGGCAGGGTGTTGAAAAGGATCACTGACCTGCTGGAGACCCTGCTGAATGGGAAGGGAAATATTGTAAATTCGCTCTCCTTACTATGGAATATTCATTCAGGGAAATAGAGAAAAACTGGCAGCGCCGCTGGAAAGATGGGAATACCTACCGTACTACCGAAAATCCTGCGCAGCCTAAGTATTATGTACTCGACATGTTTCCCTATCCTTCAGGTGCCGGATTGCATGTAGGCCACCCCCTGGGCTATATCGCATCTGATATTCTTGCCAGGTACAAGCGCCACCGGGGCTTCAACGTGCTGCATCCCATGGGTTACGACGCCTTCGGACTCCCGGCCGAGCAGTATGCAATACAAACAGGGCAGCACCCGGCTGTTACAACAGAACAAAACATCCTGCGATTCCGGGAACAACTGGATAAAATCGGGCTTTCGTACGACTGGCACCGTGAGGTGAAAACCTGCGACCCCGGTTATTACAAATGGACGCAGTGGATATTTCTGAAACTTTTTCATTCCTGGTACAATAATAAATTGAATAAAACGGAGGATATCGCCGTGTTAACCGGAATTTTCGGGAAAACCGGCAATATGGATGTATCAGCAGCCTGCGATGAAGATACCCCTTCGTTTTCAGCAGAGGAATGGAAATCATTCCCCGAAAAAAAACAGCAGGAGATTCTCATGATGTACCGCATTGCCTACCTGAGCGAGGCATTTGTGTGGTGGTGCCCCGCGCTGGGATCTGTTCTTGCAAACGATGAGGTAAAGGAAGGAGTTTCCGAAAGGGGAGGTTACCCGGTAGAAAGGAAAAAAATGAAGCAGTGGAGCATGAGGATCACTGCCTATGCACAGCGTTTGCTGGACGATCTGGAGGACATTCAATGGAGCGAAAGCATCAAAGAAGCCCAACGCAACTGGATCGGGAAGAGCGAGGGAGCGAGTGTGAAGTTTGACGTACGGGGTACGGAGTACTCTGTTGAGGTATTTACGACAAGGCCTGATACATTGTTTGGAGTCACTTTTATTACGCTGGCTCCGGAACACGAGCTCGTTGAAAAGATCACCGCGGATGAACAACGGGAAAAAGTGAATGACTATGTCCAATACGCGAAAGCGCGCAGTGAACGGGAACGGCAAAGTGAGGTGAAAAAAATCACCGGAGCCTTCACCGGGGCGTACGCGAAGCATCCTTTCACCGGAGAAGAAATTCCTGTGTGGATCGGGGAATATGTGCTGGCCGGTTATGGTACAGGGGCCGTTATGGGTGTTCCCGCTCATGATACCAGGGATTATTCCTTCGCAAAACATTTTGGCCTGATAATCAAACAGGTTATTAATCCGGGCAAAGCCTGGGACTTCGGCAAAGAGGCGTATGAAGAGAAAGCCGGAAAATGCCTGAACTCATCCTTTCTGGATGGGAAGGAAGTAAAAGAAGCCATTACCATCTGTATCGCAGCGCTGGAGAAGCAGGGCATCGGAACCGGTAAGGTGAATTTTCGCCTGCGCGACGCGGTATTTGGACGTCAGCGTTACTGGGGCGAACCGATCCCGATTTATTATAAGGATGGCATCCCCTGCCCGCTTTCCGAAGCTGAACTGCCGCTTGAATTACCCAAGGTGGATAAATACCTGCCCACAGAAACCGGAGAACCGCCCCTGGCGCGAGCCAAAGAATGGAAATACAAGGGACAATACGACTACGAACACACCACCATGCCCGGTTGGGCAGGCAGCTCCTGGTATTTTCTGAGGTATATGGATCCGAAGAATCCGGACGCATTTGCTTCAAAAAAAGCAGCTGAATACTGGCGCGAAATTGATTTTTACATAGGTGGCGCGGAACACGCTACAGGCCATCTTCTGTACGTACGTTTCTGGACGAAGGCACTTTATGATCTGGGGTTTATCCCCGTAAAAGAACCGGCGAAACGCCTGGTGAATCAGGGGATGATTCAGGGAACGAGTGCCTTTGTTTACCGGAAAAATGGTACAAACACTTTTGTATCTGCAGGTTTAAGAAACAATTTTCAAACCACTCCATTCCATGCTGATGTTTCTATGGTTGAAGGAAATGAACTAAACATAGAGGCTTTCAAATTGTGGAGAGAAGATTTAAAAGATGCAACGTTTGAACTCGAGAACGGGAATTATATAGTCGGCAATGAAGTTGAGAAAATGTCTAAGTCAAAGTACAATGTGGTGAGTCCCGACGATATGTGTGAAAAATACGGGGCCGATACCTTCCGGATGTATGAAATGTTTTTGGGACCTCTGGAACTCAGCAAGCCCTGGAACACGAACGGGATCACAGGAGTGCATGGATTTATAAAGAAGCTGTGGAAATTATATGTGGGAGAAGCTTCCGGGATCAAAGTTGAGGAGGAAAAAGCGGAAGCGAAAGAATTGAAGGTGCTGCATAAAACCATTAAAAAGATCACGGACGACATTGAGAATCTTTCCCTGAATACGGCCGTAAGTGCCTTCATGATCTGCGTGAACGAACTCATAGAACTCAAATGCAACAAACGGGATGTTCTGGAACCCCTCCTCATCCTTCTTTCGCCGTTTGCACCCCATGTATGTGAAGAACTCTGGGAAAAGCTTGGACATCAGGAGAGCATCACCCGTGCTCCATGGCCGGAGTTCAATGCCTCATTGACCGCTGAGGATACTGTGATTTACCCCGTTCAATTCAACGGTAAAACCCGCTTTAATCTTGAATTGCCATCATCAGTGAGCAAAGAAGAAATTGAAAAGGCGGTGCTTGCTGCGGAACATACTCATAAATACCTGGCAGGCAACACGGTGAAAAAAGTAATTGTTGTGCCGAAGCGGATTGTGAATGTTGTGTTCTGAGATAGTTAAAACAGCCAACCCATCCAGAATCCCGCAGTCAGAGTCATCGTAGCAGAGGAGTTAACAAAAACCTGACTCCCATAAAACATTTCAGTATATGAGTCGTTTCTGAAGCCGGTAAGCTCTTCGAACTCAGGATTAGAATATCGGCTCACTATCCCCCCCAATCCCATTCCTGCGGATCCTCCGACAACAAATCGCTGGACAAAAACAAACTGATATCCCATACAAATGTTCAGTGAAAAACAACTGTTTATCAGGTCTGAACTTATCAACTCATGCGGATAGGTCGAACTGGTATCAACCTCGCTTATAATATCATGAACTTTTAGCCGGCCGTACTGAAGTTCAGGCATAAGAAAGAGTCCACCTATTCCGGGATACGCTCCGAAATTATCTGAGTTTTTTGTGCTATTTATCAGCCCGAATTTACCACCAACCCGCGCATTAAAACCCATTCGAACAGGCAGATAGCGGACATAGCCATTGTTGATGGTATTGGTATAATAAAACTCCTCGTACCGTGCCGATGAGAAATTAAACATTGTGGTATTTATTATACCCGCCGAGAACACAAGATTAAAGCCAGGTACGACTTTCCGCTCATAGCTGAAATTGATATATTCATGCAGTAATCCGAAGCAATTAAATTTTATCACATTTTTTCTGTGCTTCAGCGCCGTGTCAGGAGCAACCGGCGATTCAGGCTGCCTGAAATTGTCAGTGGTTCCGTCGGAATAATGAATGGAATACACCTTGTGTTTGGGAACAACATACACCGCGCCTCCCGCATCGGAACTTTTCCGGTACTCTATATCCTTCTCTGTTACCCGGGTTACCTTTCCTATTACTTTACCTTGCGCCGTGAATAGGGTATCCTGGGAATAAAGAATCCCCGAGAGAACCAGGAACAATACAAAGGGGAAGGCAAACCTATTAATACGCATAATCAAAAATATAATTATTTTCCGTTATGCGCCAGCCAATTGCGAATATTAAACACTATTCCCTCTGAACCTCCCTTATGCTTTCTGACTTTTTCGCGAATGCTGCGATGCGTTGCAGGTGTCTTTACTAACGCATTGAACACTATATACAAAACGGAATTGTCCATAGTTCTTTTTCCGAGAATTCTCTTCAAATTGATCCATCCGTATTCCAGCGCATCCACGTCGTTCCGTTCATAAAAGAGCAGGAGCTGAATAATCCGTGCAGAAAGCAGGAGGTCCGGACGAACGGCTTCGGCCGATTGCAGAAGCTTATTTAAATTTAGTATCGTCTCAGGATACTTTTTTTGTCCGAAATACAATACGGCCAGGTTGTAATGAAAAATGTGAGTCGCTGCAGGCCCTAAATCTCTTTCCAGATTACGGAGTTGTATTTCAGTATCCCGAATGATAGAGGTGGCGTGATCATACATCCTGCTGTCAATATACACTCCGTGCAGCGCCGGATACATTGTTACAAAGATGTCGCGCTTCCATGTCCGGGTATTTTCAAATGCAAACCTCGACGGGGCAGAACGCAAACGCGTGATCAGCGAAACTATTGCTCCGGGTTCTTTCATGGAGGCAAACACGTTCGCCATGTTATTTGCAACAGATAAAAGAAGCAGAGGCTGCTCCCGGATTCTATCAGGATGTTTCTCCAAAAACTTCAGCAAGCGGGAATGCCAGTGAATTGCCTTCTGATGCTTGCCATTGATGGTTTCATAGGCTCCATGCAGTTGAAAAAATCCAACACCACCTTTGAATGTCCGGATATTCCTTTCTGAACTGTAGAATGGTGCCCGCAGGATACGGCGAAGCAATTTCAATTGCTGCATTCTGCCGCTTTCCCCGGTGCTTCTCATCAGAAAAAATACGCGGGCTGAATCCTGCCGGACATACAGGTGTTCCTGCAAGGCCTCCATGCAGATCTTTTCCCGATCCTGATGGCGCTTGAGATCACCGGCGCGCAGCTGCATACCGGCCCTCTGCTTTAATTCAATCATACGCGCAAGTCCCACCAGCCCCTGTGCATACTCCTCTCTTAACATAAAACTGTTGATGGCCTTTTCCAGCGACTTGAGAGCTTCCCGGATGAGACCAAGCTCCTGCAACAGCTGCGCTTCTGAAATCAGATCCCTCCTTCGCCCCCTTTCTTCACCTATCAGTTCGAGTAACAAATGCCAGGCCTTGTTCCGGATAACATGGGGCTGGGTGCGAGCGGTTTTGCTTTCCGGCGAAAGAAAACCTTTCCCTTCAATCCTATCCTCCCCCAGCAGCCGGCAACACAACCCCGCAGCCGCCCCTCTTTTCGTCTCCATACGTACCTGAATCCGCCTTCTCTCCGCTAAAGACAGAGCCGAAATCAAGTTGCTGAGTCGCTTCATTCATTACAATTATACGAATTATTAATATTTATCTCATTGATATTCTACATTTTAAAAGAATATATTGATAGTCCATTCAATTACAATTCTGCACAATTTGATTCCATTCCCTCCGGGCCAATCCTTTCTTTTGCTGTATGAAAAACCAGCACAGCGCCCAAAGCAATTCCTGGCCCAGGGGAACTCTTTTCCTTGTGGCATATCTTCTTTTCTTCCTTGTACTTCTTCTTGCCGGCAAACGGATGCAGGCACAATGCAGTTGCTCTGCTCCCTGGCCGCCTCCGCAAAACCAGACGATTAGTGTGATCACACCTCAGCAGGGTGCGCCCGCCATACAAGCAGCAATTAACAATGCCACCGGCCCCACCACTATCTACCTCACAAACGGAACCTATTCAGTAGCTAATGGGCAGCTCAATGTGATCAAGCCGGACATCACCCTCCGTTCCCAAAGCGGGAACCGCGACAGTGTGATCCTTCTGGGCGGGGGTATGCTGGGTGGAAGCGGTTATCACGGCATCTCCATTCTCAAAAGCAACGTGACCATTGCTGATCTGACGATAAAAAATATAGATACTCATCCCATTGATATCAATTTCTGGTACCAACCCAATGCCGACATTGATAATATCACCCTGCGAAATCTTCACATCATTGACGGAGGACAACAACTGGTGAAAATGAGCTATTCAGGCAATCCCGTTGTGAAAAGCGACAACGGCGTAATTGAATGCTGCCTTATTGAATATACCACCTCGCTGCCGGGAAATAATTATTATACCAACGGTATTGATCTGCACAATGCACACGGGTGGATTATTCGCGACAACATCATCCGGAATATCAAAAAGGGTCCGACCGCTTCGAACCCTGCCGGCCCCGCCATCCTGTTCTTCAAAGGAGGCAGTAATGCCACCATAGAACGCAACACAGTGGTAAACTGCGATGAAGGTATTTTTCTCGGGAATTGGGGCGATAACCCCAACGTATCGCACTCCGGCGGTATCATCCGGAACAATTTCATCCGGGGGCATTCCACCTCGCGCTGCGGTATCGGCGTTGTTCTTTGTCCGAACGCGATCGTAATTAACAACAGTATTTACGCTCCCGGCGGAACGGCATGGACCGTGGAAGAGTATTCCATAGAAGTAACCGGTGTGCAAACAACCAATCTTCTGATCCAGAATAATCTGATGGACGAGGATATCATCAATGTTTCGAATTCCGCACCGCCCTTTACCACCGTGACCAATCTGCCTAACTGCGGCTCCGGTCATTTTGTGAACACCAGTCTTACTGCACCTGATCTGCACCTGCAGAGCAGTTCTTCCGGGATAAATGCAGGTACCGCCCATCCGCAGCGAACCACTGACTTCGATTGCGAATCGCTGACCGGAGCTCCTGATCTGGGTGCTGACGAATTGATGACCACCGGCGAGAATGAAGAAGAGCCGGTGCTGGTGATCAGGGCCTGGCCGAATCCGGTGACTCAGTACCTCATGGTAGATTTTTCTGTGTCCGCCGATTGCATGATACTCGATATGCATGGCAACGTGATGGTAAGATTCCGGACAGAAAAACATCAAATCCTGGATCTCTCTGCCCTGCCTGCCGGTATGTACCTCCTTTGTGCAGAACATCTTCCACGCAGCGGTATGTTGTTTATAAAAGAATGAGAATGGCCATTCCAAACTTCATCGCCTTAGTACGCTGATCCTCCGCTGTTAAAAAGTGTTAACCCTCAGCAATTTAGCCCGAATTCGGGGTAATTTTGTGAGGTGAACAAGAGTAATCTTATCTGGTTTTCTGCCTTTGCCGGCCTGGCAATTGCGGGTTTGCTCTTCATTCAGATCTACTGGATGAAAAATGCTGTAGCCGTTAAGGAAGAACGTTTTAATCAGCAAGTGAGTGAAGCCATGTACACGGTGGCGATGAAAACGGAGAAACATAAAATGTTTTGCCGTATGCGTCAGGTCAGTATCAACACCCCCTTTCACAGCCGCCGCCATGCCGAAAACCAATGCCGTCATTTCCACGAAAGGAAATCGCTCAAGCAGAACCGGACGGAACTGCTTTCCCGCCGTTTCAGTGACAGCATTTGCTGCGATCCGGAATGCGAGGTGCTATGTCCTGTACCCGGTGACATTCACGGAGTGGTAGTGGGCAATCCGGAGCATAAATCTTCCGAAGTATTAAATACAAATTCCGGCTGGATCGACTATCGTAACAATCTGATGAACGAAGTAGTGAATGAGATTACTGAACATGGAGTGGTGATTTCCGTTACAGATCAGTTTCCGGACGAAAGTTCTTTCATTGATTCTGTCCTGCACGAAGAATTCCTGTCGCGCGGCATTAACACCCCCTACGCATTCTATATCATGGATCACAAGGGTGGCAAGGTATATGATCCATTCACCGCCTCGCCTTACAAGGTAGCGCTGGCTCCGGAAAATATTCTTGCGCCGCCAAAATTCCTGGCGGTTCACTTCCCGGAAATGAAAAGCTATCTGCTCAAAAACTCCTGGATGATGCTCTCCGCCTCTGTGCTGCTGGTGGTAGTGCTTATTTCCTCCTTTTATTACTTTGTGATCACCATTATCCGGCAGAAGAAACTTTCAGTGATGAAGAATGATTTTATCAATAATATGACGCACGAGTTCAAAACGCCTATTTCCACGATTAATCTGGCCTGTGAAGTACTGGGAGACAAAACGGTAAGCCTGCCGAAAGATAAATCTGAAAAATATGTGGGTGTGATCAGTGAGGAAAACAAACGGCTCGGGAAACTGGTGGAGAACATTCTTCAAACCGCTATTCTGGATAAAGAGGAGTTTAAACTGAATCTTGCTCCGGTGGATCTGCACCAGATTCTCAATCAGGCCACCGGCAACATACAATTACAGGTAGACCAGCGCGGAGGGAAGATCCTGCACCACCCGGACGCGTCCGACAGTATGATCACCGCCGACCGCATACACCTTACGAATGTGATCTACAATTTACTTGACAACGCAGTGAAGTACACGGAGGGCGAACCGGAGATTACGATCAGTACCCGGAATACGGCCGCCGGCATTGAACTCTCCGTACAGGACAAGGGGATTGGAATCAGCCGCGAGAATCAGAAAAAAATATTTGATAAACTTTACCGTGTATCAACCGGCAACCTGCATAATGTAAAAGGCTTCGGGCTGGGACTGAGTTATGTGAAAACCGTGGTGGAGCGTCATCACGGAAATGTAAATGTAGAAAGCATTCCGGGTAAGGGAAGCACCTTTACCATTTATCTTCCAAAAGAACAATTATGAGCGCAAATACGACCCGCCTGCTCCTGGTGGAGGACGATCCCAACCTGGGGTCACTGCTGAAAGATTACCTGGAAGCAAAAGGCTATGAGAGCAAACTGGCCTCCAACGGCAAGGAGGGGTATTCCGAATTCAGCAAAGAAAAATTCGACCTCTGCATTCTGGATGTGATGATGCCCGTAATGGATGGTATTACTCTGGCAAAGGAGATCCGAAAATCGGATAAAAACATTCCGATTGTTTTCCTCACTGCCAAATCCATGAAAGAAGACACCATTGAAGGCTTCAGGGCCGGCGCAGACGATTACATTACCAAGCCCTTCAGTATGGATGAGCTGATGATGCGCATACAGGCTATTCTGCGGCGCACGTCACTGCAGGCAGCACCCAAGCCTGAAAAAACACAATTTACTGTGGGTCTTTTCAAATTCGATCATCTCCGGCAAGTACTCAGCATCAACGGAAAGGAGCAGAAACTTACCACCCGTGAAGCAGACCTCTTAAAACTGCTTTGCATGCACGAGAACGAAGTGCTGGACCGGAATTTCACGCTCAAAACGCTGTGGAACGACGACAGCTACTTCAACGCGCGTTCTATGGATGTTTATATAACCAAGCTCCGTAAATTTCTGAAAGATGACCCGCGCGTGGAGATCCTCAATATCCATGGCAAGGGCTTCCGTTTACTTGTAAACAAGTCCATCTAAGGATTTATTACATTTGCGGAAGTGGCTAAGCTTCCCGTAAAAACCAGGTTCTATTATCTTTTTCCGCTTGTCATCCTCCTGCTGACAGCACTGGTCTACTGGCCTTCCCTCGACAATCAGCTGACCAACTGGGATGACGACGAATACATTACCGAAAATAAAAATCTCGGAGACGGCTCGTTCAGGAAACATTTTAAAGAGGTGCCGCATGTGATGGGAAACTACCATCCGCTGAGCATGTGGACCCTGGCCTGGGATTACCAGAGCGCCTACAACGAACAAACAAAAACGCTGGATCCGGTACCCTTCCACCGTACCAATCTCATCCTGCACCTGCTGAGCACTGTACTGGTGTTTTTCCTCTTTTTCAAACTTTCGGAAAACAACTGGATCGCAGGATTCACGGCTGCCCTTTTTGCCCTGCATCCCATGCACGTTGAGAGCGTTGCCTGGGCTGCGGAACGAAAAGATGTACTGTTCGCTTTTTTTTACCTCGCCGGACTCCTGTCGTGGATCTTTTTCATCGAAAGAAAGAATAACTACGTTTTCTATCTCCTCACATTTGGTCTTTTCCTGCTTTCGCTGTTTTCCAAAGCCGTTGCCGTGAGTCTTCCTATCCTGCTGCTGGCGCTCGACTACTACTATAAACGTCCGATGCACTACCGGCTGCTTCTGGAAAAACTTCCCTTTCTGGCCGTATCCGTATACTTTGGACTCGAAGCAATTGAGGCACAAAAAGAATTTGAAGCTATCCAGGGGAATGTGCTGTACGACCATGCCGATCGCTTGTTGTTCGCCTGCTACGGCACCATGCAATACGTACTGAAATTCATTCTTCCGTCAGACCTCTCCTGCTTTTATTCATTTCCTGTTCCGGGAGTAGATAAACCGGGTTTATATAGCATTGCACCGGTATTTGTGCTGGGCATTGGTGCAGCACTTTGGACTTTCAGGAAGAGCCGGTTTGTACTATTCGGTGCGGCCTTTTTCTTCATTACGGTAGGGCTGGTGCTGCAGCTTCTTCCAGTGGGAGGTGCAGTGATGGCCGACCGGTACTCTTACCTGCCGCACATCGGACTGGCTTTTATTCTGGCAAAGAGCGCCTGGTATCTTGTGGAAAAGAAACCCCGGCTCAAGCATGCCGTTCTGGGAACACTTATTGCCTTCACCCTGCTCATGGCCTTCCAGGCCAGGAAGCGAACAGAAGTCTGGAAGGACAGTGTTACCCTGTGGGCCGATGCGGAGCAGCACGATAAAATGTCGCCGAAACTTTATAACAACTATGCTGATGCGCTGACCCTTGCAGGAGATCATCAGCGCGGCCTGGAGATGTACAACAAGGCTCTGTCTCTGAAACCCGATTACGCTGAAGCCTTCTACAACCGGGGACTGGCTTATTTCTATCTGAAGAACTACCAGGCAGCGCTGAATGACTATGATGCAGCCATTCACTACAACCCTACCCTTGCGGTGGCATGGCATAACCGGGCGGGCACCCATTTCACAGTAGGCAGATACCGGGAGGCCCTGGGCGATGCATTGAAAGCGAAAGAACTCGGATACCCCGTAGATCCGCAGTTCATTACAGTACTGGAAGAAGAGGTAAAGAAACTGCCCCGGTAACCGAACCGCTTTCTCACACCACCCGGAATCTCAGTAGGGTTATATTTTCAGTCCGATAACCAGTACATCGTCAATCTGCTCCAGGTTGCGCTTCCATTCTGAGAAAGTATTTTGCAGGCATTTTTTCTGCTCATCGGCCGGCAGGTCCGAAAACCTGAGCAAAAGTTCCCGGAATTGTTTCGTAGTGAATTTTTTGGAGTCCTTCCCACCGAACTGATCCGCATAACCGTCTGTGAAGAGATAGATCATATCGCCTTTCTCCGGAGTAAGCGTATGGGTTTCGAATGGTTGATCGTCTGCGGTAAATCCGCCAATGGCCGCCTTGGTGGGTTTAACCTCCGTTATGATTCCGTTCCTGCAGTACCAGAGCGGACGGTTGGCCCCGCTGTACTGTAAATTTCCGTTTTCCCACCTCAAAAGTGCGATGTCCATTCCGTCGCGGCTCGAATCCTCGCCTGCGTCCTGCCGGAGGGTTGTTTTTACCAGCCGGTTAAGGCGGGATAAGATTTCTCCTGTTTGGTTACTTTGTCCTATGGCAGCCGCCAGCTTTTCTTTCCCAACCATGCTCATCAGTGCTCCCGGTACTCCGTGTCCTGTGCAATCAGCACAGGCGAGGTAAAATCCGTCGGCCGAACTCTCCCAAAAGTAAAAATCCCCGCTCACGATGTCCTTGGGCTGATACATAATAAAACATTCAGGAAACACTTTTTTCAGTTCTTTCTCCTCCGGCAGAATCGCCGCCTGAATTCTCCGGGCATAATTAATACTATCTGTTATTTCTTTCTTTTGGCCTTCTATGAGTACATTTTTGTCGGACAGTATCCTATTGTGTTCCCGCTTGTTCCTGTAAGCCATCCAACCCAGACCAATCAGCACCAGTGCGAGACCGACAACACCGAATAGGAAATAACGGAAAGTGCGCTCCTGCGCGATCTGTGCGTCCTTCAGCGAAGCTTCGTTTTTAAGCAGAATATTTTCGTTTTCCTTTTTTTCCAGCTCCATCACAGATTCCATCTGCGCAATACGAGTAGAAACCTCTGTACCCTGGATACTGTCGTTGAGCACCATGTACTTGAGCAGCATTTCATTGGCCAGCTGATACCTTCCGGTCAGTGAATACAATCCGGCGAGTGAATTATAACATTCTCTTTCCTGCATCAGCAAACCAACACTTTTGCACAGAACCAGCGATTTCTGCAGTTCCACCTCCGCTTCCTTAAGCCGCTTTTGCTCAATGAAAATGGCCGCCCGGTTGATCAGCGAATTAGCCACGCCAAGGCTGTCGCCGTATTTTAATCGCAGCTCGTACGCCTTTTGATTGTAATGGTTGGCCGAATCCAGTTCTTTCATTTTTAAAAAAACATTGGCCAGGTTATCCATGTAGGCGCCTGATTTTGTTTCTGAACCTATCTGCCGGGCAATGGCCAGCGCCCTCCTATATTCCTGAATGGCTTTCTCCCACTCCCCTGTTTCCTCATAAATGATACCCAGGTTGTTGTAGGCATTGGGAAGCACCAGCGGATTGTTGGTCTTCAGGCGGTACGCAACCGAACGGTGCCCGTATTCCATAGCCCGGGTATAATTTTTCTGACGGAAGTACACCAGCGATATGTTCCCGGTACATAAGCCCAGTACACTGGTATATTCATGACGTTCTGCAATGGCCAGTACTTTCAGATAATAATCCATCGCACGGGAATAATCGCCTTTGTCAAAATAAATCAGTCCCAGATTATTCATGATCGTGGAATACTGAAGCGAATCATGGATCATTGCCGCCTGCTGAATTCCTTTCGTATAAAATTCAATGGCTTCCTGGTACTGACCCTGATTCGACAAAATGTTTCCCAGGCCCTTGCAGGATTGTATCTGTGCCGGAATATATCCCAGATCCATAGCCATTTTCAGGGCTCTGCGGTAGATCGCTTCCCCCCGCTCATCCCCGGAACGGTAGTACTCCTGTCCCAGTGCATTGAGCGTATTTGCCATCGCTGTATCCTGCCTGTTTCCCGCGGCTATTTTCTCCAGAGAATCCAATGATACACCCGCCCGTGAAACGCCCGACAGGCAGAACATAAAGAATGAAAAAAGGAGATACCGCTTCATCGGCTCTGCGTGAATCTTCCGAAAATTCCGAGGGGGAGTTTGCTTCCTGTCTTCGCCTGCAGATAAAGCTCTCCCGTTTCAAGATTCTTCCCTGCATATTTCCGAAGGAGGTTTTCGGTAACTAAAGCAGAAAGCCCGAGCGAATAAGCGTTCAGAATCAGGAAATGCTCTCCGCGGTCGAGTAACTGCAGAACGGAACGTATCATCTCGCTGAGATTTTCTTCCAGTTTCCACTTTTCCCCATCCGGACCATGTCCGTAAGCAGGAGGATCCAGTATAATCCCGTGATAGGTATTGCCACGCTTCACCTCTCTCTTTACAAATTTCAGGGCATCTTCCACCACCCACCGTATGGTATCGAGTCCTGAAAGTTTCATGTTCTCATTGGCCCATGTTACCACTTGTTTAACAGAGTCCACATGTGTTACATCAGCACCTGCCGCGCAGGCCGCCAGTGATGCAGCACCTGTATAAGCGAAAAGATTGAGAAAGCGCGGCTTATCTGTACGCAGTGCCCGTACCGCTTCGTAAATATAATCCCAGTTCACGGCCTGCTCCGGAAAAACTCCTACATGTTTGAAAGAGGTAAGTCCAAGACGTAATTGCATCTGGCGGCTGCCCTCACCATAGGAAATCTGCCACCGGTCGGGCATGCTTTTCAGTTTCTTCCACTCACCGGAAGAAGAAGATTTGGGGATGAACTTCACATGGGCCCCTTTTTCCCATTCCTGCATCGTTAATCCTGTATCCCAAAGCGCCTGCGGTTCCGGTCGGATGGTAACAAACCCTCCAAAACGTTCTAATTTGAGGAAATGGCCGCAATCCAGCAGCTCATAATCAGCAAAATGCTGAGGGGTGAGTAAAAGCACTGGTAAATCTAAGTATAAAAACAGAAACCAGTATATTTGCCCTTCTGAAAATGAGCGACGAAAACCGTAGAGTCAGAGTACGATTTGCCCCTTCTCCCACGGGTCCGCTTCATATGGGCGGAGTGCGAACCGCCCTGTATAATTACCTTTTCGCTAAAAAGCACCAGGGCGACTTCTTACTTCGTATTGAAGATACGGACCAGGAACGTTTTGTTCCCGGAGCTGAGGCCTATATCATAGAAAGTCTTACCTGGTGCGGTATTTCTCCCAATGAAGGCGTAGGATTCGGTAACGGACCTCACGCTCCGTACCGTCAGAGCGAACGCAAGGAAAAAGGCATTTACCGTGAGTATGCCATGCAACTGGTTCATAACGGCCACGCTTATTATGCCTTCGACACCAAAGAGGAACTCGAAGAGATGCGCCAACGCATGGAAGCTGCAAAAATGCCTTCCTCCTACAACGCCGTAACGCGGCAGAACATGAAAAACTCTCTCACCCTCTCGGAGGATGAGGTAAAAAAGCGGCTGGAAAGTGGTTCTCCCTATGTTATCCGCATAAAGATTCCACGCAATGAGGAAGTTCGCGTACAGGATCTCATCCGTGGCTGGGTGGTGGTTCACAGCGGGCAGCTGGATGATAAGGTACTATTCAAAAGCGACGGGATGCCCACCTATCATCTGGCCAATGTGGTGGATGATTATCTGATGAAGATCACGCATGTGATCCGCGGCGAAGAATGGCTGCCCTCCGCCCCGCTTCATGTATTATTATATAAATACCTCGGCTGGGAAACGGTAATGCCTCAGTTCGCGCATTTGCCCCTGCTCCTGAGACCAGACGGCAACGGAAAGTTAAGCAAGCGCGACGGAGACCGCCTGGGCTTTCCGGTATTTCCTATCGACTGGAAAGATCCTGTGACCGGCGAAATGTCCTCCGGCTACAGAGAGAAAGGTTATTTTCCTGAGGCCTTCATCAATATGCTTGCATTACTTGGATGGCATCCCAGCGGCAACCAGGAACTCTTCAGCCTCGAAGAACTGTGCCGGGATTTTTCACTGGAGCGCGTAAGTAAAGCCGGAGCGAAGTTCGATGCGGAAAAAACAAAGTGGTTCAACCAGCAGTACCTCCGCAGGCACAGCACAGCAGCGCTTGCTTCCAGTTGGAAAAAGATACTGGATCAGAAAAATGTAATTGCCTCCGCCGGATATATTGAGTCGGTGGTAAAACTAATTCTCGAAAAGGCCTGTTTTGTAGAAGAATTCTGGAGTCTGGGAAGCTTCTTTTTTGAAGAACCTGCAAGTTGGGATTCTGAGGTGGTTAAAAAACGTCTCAACGACAAGTCAAAGGAATTCTTGCGAAGGTTCGCCGGAACACTTAGTGCACTCGGCGATTTCTCCGCTCCTTCCATAGAGCAGTGCTTCAAAAAAACCTGCGAGGAAAACAGCGTGAAAACCGGCGAGGTCATGCAATTGTTCAGAGTTTCGTTAAGCGGAATGGCCGGTGGTCCGGCATTGTTTGAAATGACTTCGCTGCTGGGAAAAGAAAAAGTACTTTTACGGATTCGCCACTTTCTTGAAAAGAACTGATGGGTAAGATAGAAGTAACCGGAATGGAGTTTTATGCCTACCACGGCTGCATGGAGGAAGAAGCCCGCGTAGGCGGTAAATATCTTGTGGATGTTACGGTAGAGGCCGGCCTAGGCAAGGCAGCGGAAACCGACTCGCTCCGCGACACGGTAGATTATGTGGCCATCTATTCCATCGCCAGAGAAGAAATGGCTGTCCGGTCGCGTTTAATTGAAACCGTTGCCGGCCGTATGGCATGTAGAATAAAAGATCTTAATGGTGTGCACTCCGGCACAGTAATCATTAAAAAACTCAGCGCTCCTGTTGGAGGTGTTGTTCATCATGTATCTGTTACCTTCCCCTTTTAATCATCCATCTTTATCCCCCTTAACACTTTAATCCGAAAGTTATGGCTATCAACGTAAAACTTCTCAAGCAGATCTGTGAAATCGCCGGAGCGCCCGGGCACGAACAACGCGTGCGTGAACTGGTGATCCGCGAAGTAAAAAAACTTTGCGACAAAGTCACGGTAGATAATATGGGGAATGTTACCGCCTTCAAAAAAGGAAAGAAAAACAAAAAAGTGATGATTGCGGCACACATGGATGAGATTGCGTTCATGGTTACGCACATTGACGACAGGGGCTTTCTGCGTTTTCTTCCGTTGGGCGGCTTTGATCCAAAGACGCTTACTGCGCAACGTGTGATGGTACATGGGAAGAAGGATCTTCCGGGGGTAATGGGCTCCAAGCCCATCCATATCATGACCGCGGAAGAACGGACCAAAGTGGTACCCATCACGGATTATTACATTGATCTGGGACTGCCGAGGAAGGAGGTGGAAAAGTACATAAAAGTTGGGGATACAGTTACCCGCGAGCGGGAACTGATCGAAATGGGGAACTGCGTGAATTGTAAGTCGCTGGATAACCGGCTCAGCGTATTCATACTTATTGAGGTACTGCGCGAATTAAAAAATTCACCCTACGATGTGTATGCCGTATTCACCGTACAGGAGGAAGTGGGAATCCGCGGCGCCAGGGTTTCTGCACTTCAGATCCAACCTGACTTCGCATTTGGTCTGGATGTAACCCTTGCTGTAGATGTTCCCGGCTCAAAAGATCACGAAGTAATCACACACATGGGAAAGGGTACCGCCATTAAGATCATGGACGGTTCGGTGATCTGCGATTACCGGATGGTGAACTATATGCGCGAAACGGCACAAAAAAAGAAGATTCCCTTCCAGATGGAAATTTTACCGGCGGGCGGCACTGACACAGCGGGATTGCAGGGTATGACTGCCGGTGGAAGCATTGCAGGATGTATTTCCATTCCAACGCGGCATATACATCAGGTAATTGAAATGGCGGATAAGAACGACATCCGGCACAGCATCAGTCTTCTGAAGGAGTGTCTTTTGGGGCTGGATAAGTATAACTGGGGATTTAAATGAAGAATGTAGTTACTGGTATGCAGTGTGCAGCAGAACTTCCTGCTGCACACTAACCATTGCCTACTATTTCAATTCCTCGATTTTCTTCAGAAGATTTTCAGTTTCCTTCACATCTTCCCCCGCCTCCTTTCCCAACTCAAGAGCCTTTAAAGCTGCCGCCCTGGCGTCAGCTTTTCTTCCCAGCTTGTACAGAATGGATGCATGGGTGTCGTTATTGTAATATTTACTATCGAGCTCTACAGATTTTTTTGCCCAACGCGCTGCATGCTCCAGCATCGCTTTGTCACTCACACTCTCATAAAACTTCCAGGCGAACGAATTCAGCTGCGAGGGGTTCTCCATTGCATATTTCTCAACGTATTTCACCGTTACTGCAGCAAAGGATGTCCAGTCGCCGACTGCGCTATAATACGCAATCTGCCCTTTCCAGATAATTCCATCGGCATCGCCAGCCATGTTCGCCCGGATTTCCTTCTCCATTGCGTCCAGCGCCACCTTATCTTTGGAGCGCGCAATTTTTGCAAAACTTCGTTCATATACATTCTGAATCTTCCGGCTCACCGAATCCGCAGTGTACTTCTTTCCGAATTCATCCTGGTGCTTCAACAGGTAAACAAACGCCGGTGAAGCGGATGAGGTAATATGCCTGTAAAGCATATTCCAGTTAAAACGCGATGAAAACTCCTCCGGCTTCACATGGGAAAAATACTTGTCCACCCGCTCTCCTACCGGCGCACATCCATCTGACAATGCGGTAAACAGCGCTGCGACAATAGCGGCATCGCCGGGGCTGGTGTTAAACTTTTCCTCGAGCCAGAGTAAGGTAAGCTCCGGCTTCAGCGCGTCTTTTCCTTTCTGAATAAAATTCTGCGGAGAATCAGATCCGCATACCCGGTGAACCAGCTTCCCGCTACCGTCAATAAAAAGAAAGGTGGGATAGGCCTGAACTCCGTAGGTTTTTGCCAACTCAATTCCCTCACCACTCTCCATGTCAAATTTAGCGTTCACATAGCTGGAATTGTAAAAGTCTGCCACTGTGTCGTTCGTAAAAACATTCTTCGCCATCCACTTGCATGGTCCGCACCATGTTGTGTACGCATCCATCATGATCAGCTTATTCTCCTTTTTTGCCTTTGCAAGTATCTCCTTCCATGTTCCGGTTTCAAACTGTATTGCCCTGTTCTGGGCCGCAGCTACACCGCAAAACAACGCCATCGTAATTAAAATGCAATTTCTCATGTGCCTGATTTTGTAACCATAAACTTACCAAAATTCCGCAAACTTTCCTGTTCCTTCATCCTGATTTATTGTAATTTTCGCATTCTATGACTCCGCACCTTTTGCTGGTTCTCAGCGCATTGTGTCTTTCCCTGGCTCCCCTCCGGGCACAGGAACTGAAATTGCGCCGGATTACAGTAAATGAAGGACTCCCGGTTAACACCATAAACGCCCTAGCACAGGACTCCCTTGGCTTTATCTGGATGGGAACACCATCCGGACTGGTTCGATACGACGGGTATAGCCTTACACTTTTTAAAAATAACCCAACGGATAGTTTTTCACTTTGCCATGACGGCATCCGCAGTTTTGCCTGTGGCACGGGTGGTGAACTCTGGATCGGAACCCGCAACGGACTCAGCCGTTTCCATCCTTCCTCCGGCCATTTTAATAATCTAAGCGCCGACAGTACACGGCCGGAAAAACTCAGAGACGGAAATGTCAGCTCATTGCTTTTTGTAAGAGGTCAGCTTTGGATCGGGACAATGGGAGGTGGGATCAGCATTCTGGATACTTCCACCGGCAATATAAAACATCTCCCCTTTCAGTCCGTTCCTTCCAGACATATACGTGCGATCATTGCCGATAAAACCGGGAGCATTTGGGTTGCCACTGTGGAGAACGGGGTCGTTTGCCTTAATACCGAAGGAAAAATCCTGAAACATTTCACCACCGCCAACGGACTTAACAGCAATGAAACCAGAAATATCTTTGCAGATTCCAAAGGAACTATCTGGATCTCCTGCTGGAATGCCGGACTGAATGTGTACGAACCTTCTTCCGGACAGATCCTCTCAGGCAAAGATTCCTCGTCCTGGCTTCGGCACATCCGGTATTCACTTGTTTCCTCCTTCACAGAAGATCGCCAGGGACGGATTTGGCTCGCTACTGCCGAACACGGTGCGGGCATCTGGAATCCGCAATCGCAGAAGATGATTTATACAGAAAGTGATCCGGACGACCCCCGCTCCCTGAGCGACAAAACCACGCTCTCACTGCTCCGTGACCGGTCGGGTCTGATTTGGATCGGAACCTGGCACGGAGGAGCCTGCCTCTTCGATCCGCTTGCACATCTTATCCGCCATTACCGGGCCAGCGGAAAAAAAACAGGCACCCTTGCTTCCAACGTAGTCTGGAGATTCGCTGAAGGAAAAAACGGGAAAATATTTCTTGGTACTTCCAGGTCGCTACATGAATTTGATCCCGTCAGCGGTTACGCCAGCGTTATAAAAACCTTTCCGGACGGAACGGACGATGTACCCACTACCAACACCATTGTGCAGGCGATTCTGGAAACGGAGACCGGGGATCTGTGGCTGGGAACCAACGGCGCCGGAGTTTATTTCTGGGATGAGAAAAAAAAGAAATTCACCTGTTACACCTCCACCGACCAGGGAGGAAAATTCCCTTATCACACCTGTTACTGGATCCATCGCGATCTTTCAGGCGGAGTCTGGTTTTGTACCACGGGAGAAGGATTGGCGAAATACCTGCCTTCCACGGATACATTTGAAACGTATTCCTTTTCAGAAACCGATAGCAACAGCCTTAGCAGTAATATCCTTTATTATCTGCTGGAGCGCCCCGACGGAAAGTTCTGGCTGGCAACCTCTGAAGGCCTTGATCTGTTTGATCCCAAAACCGGGAAGTCCACCCGTATGAAACCCGGCAACAAAGAAGTCCGCACATTGCTCTCCAAAGGTGTATATACATTCACGTATAGTCAGAACGGCCGCCTCTGGATCGGTACAGCCGGAGGCATGTGCAGTTATCAGGAGTCTGCCAATACCTACACTATCCATACCGCAGACGCCGAAGGGCCGGGAGATGCCGAAATCATGGGGCTTACCGAAGACGAAGAGGAACGTCTCTGGATAAGCACAAACAAAGGATTATATATCATGAATATGCGTCAACCGGCTTACCGTTTATTGGAACCCGCCGACGGAATTCAAAGCCGGCAGTTTCTTCTGAATGCCATTTACAGAGATAAGCAAGGCCGTATTTACCTCGGAGGAGTAAACGGTTTCAACATGATTGATCCGCGAACCATTGCGTTCAATAGCACACCCGCTCCTGTGATCTTCACGAAACTTACCGTGATGAACGAAGAAGTGCCCCAATCAAAAACAATCTCCGTACTTCCTGAAATTGAAATCGCCTATTCCGATTACTTCTTTTCACTGGAATTCGCCGCCTTGGAATTTTCCGATCCGGCGCGCAACCGGTATAAGTATTTTCTGGAAGGACTCAGCAAAGAATGGGTTGAACTGGGTACTACCCGTTTTGTCACTTTTACAAATCTGAGTCCCGGCCGCTACGTTTTAAAAGTAAAAGCATGCAATAATCACGGTATCTGGAACGAACAACAAGCCAGCCTGATTATCATTATACCTCCGCCCTTTTATATGACCTGGTGGTTTTATACACTTTGCGTACTGAGCCTGCTGGCGGGGATATGGTATTATATACGCCGGCGGGAGAAAAAATTACAGGAAGAAAAGGCCTATCTTGAAAACGTAGTGTCGGTACGCACCCGGGAGCTGCGCGAAGAAAAAGAAAAAGTAGATGTAGCGCATAAAGATATTAAAGACAGCATCAACTACGCGAAGAGAATACAGGAAGCCACACTTCCACTGGCAGCTGAATTAAAGAAAAGCCTGGCAGATTCCTTTATTCTGTTCATGCCGCGCGATGTGGTGAGCGGCGATTTTTACTGGTTCCAGGAAAAAGGAGACGACGTTTTCATTGTGGCGGCCGATTGTACCGGACACGGGGTGCCCGGTGCGCTGATGAGCATGATCGGATCTTCCCTCCTTGCCCAAATCGTTAATGAGAAAAATATCCACCAGCCGGGGCGCATTCTTTCGGCGCTGAATGAAGACCTCCGAAAAGCGCTTAAACAACACCTCGCAGATTCTGAAACCCGGGACGGGATGGACATCGCTCTCATCCATCTGAACAGGCGTTCACTGGCTGTATCATATGCCGGAGCCAACCGACCATTGTACATCATCCGGAAAAATATTCCGGAGATCGAAGAGGTCCGTGCGAGTAAGTTTCCTATCGGCGGATCCGGTAATGAAGAAAAGCATTTTGAAGAACATCATCTACAGTTGAAACCCGGAGACACCTTATATATATTCTCCGACGGATACCCGGACCAGTTCGGAGGTGGCACAGGGAAGAAATTCATGACCAAGAATTTCAAGCGCCTGCTCATGCTTAATCATGCCCGGCCCATGGAAGAAATCCACCGGCAGCTACGGGAAGAATTCGAAATCTGGAAAGGCGAATTCGAGCAGGTAGATGATGTGCTGGTGATTGGGATCCGCGCCTAAACTGTTTATAACTTATTCCTCCGTTACCCTTCCTTCGACGAAGAAAAAGGTGCGTTGGTCTTAAAACTCATTATGATCTTCCTCACAAACCTCGCCGTCGTCTAAATTGTTTAGACTTCCGAAACCATCAAAATCCCCTGTCGTTAAAGGGGGTATAGTTCATTGCTTCATGTCTCACTGCCTTAAAAAACGGAGGTCCTATGTTGTGCCGTTACACCTTCCAACTTGTATCATGGGCTATGTTCATGGTACTGTTCATCCTCACCACGTCAGAAGCGTATGCTTCACACGCACAAGGCGCTGATCTCACCTATCAATGCCTTGGAGGAAATCAATATCAATTCACTCTTAAATTCTACCGCGACTGCTCCGGCGCCAATGCTCCCAACAATGTTACCATCGATTGCTCATCCGCTTCCTGCAACCAGAATTTTCAGCTCACGCTGAACCCTGTTCCCAATACGGGAATTGAAGTTACTCCCATCTGTCCTTCTCAAACCACCACATGTACCAACGGAAACAACCCGGGGGTGCGCGAATACATTTACCAGGGTGTAACCAATATACCCGCATGCAGCGACTGGATTTTTTCTTTCACCCTTTGCTGCCGGAATGCTGCTATTTCCACCATCAACAATCCGGGTGCGGAAAATATCTATGTAGAAGCCAGGCTCGACAATCTGAATTTCCCCTGCAACTCCTCTCCCACTTTCACGAACCGTCCGGTACCGTACATTTGTGTAGGTCAATCTTTCTGTTTCAACCACGGTGCATCCGATCCTGACGGCGATTTGCTTGTTTATTCTCTGATTCCTCCCGCCACCGGACCACTGACCACCGTAACTTTTCTGCCCCCCTATACCGCTGTGCAGCCCCTTGCCAGTACTCCACCGGTTAGTTTCAACACACAAACAGGAGATATATGTATGACCCCTACCTTGCTTCAGGTGGCCGTTATGGCCGTACGTGTAGAAGAGTGGAGGAATAACCAACTGGTGGGATCCGTGATCCGCGACATTCAGGTTCAGACTCAGGTGTGCTCCAACATCAACCCTTCGATCAACGGAATTAACGGAACCGGAGTATATGTACTGAACGGATGCGCCGGGGCACCGATCAATTTTTTTACCAACTCACTGGATCCGGATCCGGGACAGAACATCACTATGACCTGGAACAATGGTATCACCGCAGCCACCTTCACCGTGAGCGGAGGTCCGCTGCCAACAGGAACATTTTCCTGGACTCCTACCGCAGCTAACGTAGGCCCGGCGCCGCACTGCTTCACCGTAACGGTGCAGGATGACAACTGTCCGGTTTATGGAAGTCAGACCTACTCCTTCTGCTTATACATCTCCGGAATAAATGTGAGCATTGTGGGTTCGAATGCGAATTGCGGTGCCAGCAATGGTTCTGCCACAGCGAGTGCCAGCGGAGGTACGGGGCCCTATTCATATCAATGGCTACCAAACCTTGGCAATAATGCCACACAAAACGGCCTGGGTGCAGGCACTTACACCGTGGTTGTTACCGACGTTAACGGGTGCCAGGGCAGTGCCACTGTAACCATACTGAACAACGGCATGCCGGGAAACATTCAGATGCTGTCAACCATGGTTTCCTGCGCAGGCGGAAATAACGGAACAGCCACCGCCAATGTGAACGGACAGCCGCCCTTCACTTACCTCTGGTCGAACGGCGGAACCACAGCTACCATATCCAATCTTACCGCCGGAACTTATTCAGTGGTGGTAACCAATGGTCCGGGTTGTACCGCAACTGCAAGCGTCACAATTACCGCTCCGGCTTTGCTTTCACTTACCTCCGTTCAGGGCCCGGTTACCTGTGCCGGCGGCAGTAACGGTTCAGCAACGGTGATTCCCGCCGGCGGAACCGGTCCTTATTCCTACCAGTGGTCGAACGGAGCTACCACCGCAACGGTCAATAATCTTTCCGCACTGAATTACTTTGTAACAGTAACAGATGCGAATGCCTGTACTGCAACTATCAATATTCTCATTACAGAACCACCCCAGCTTCAGACTGCGCTGAGTGCGTTCAACAATGTAACATGCTTCGGCGATACAAACGGATCTGCTTCCGTACTGGTCACCGGCGGAACTCCACCCTATGCATACCTCTGGAATACAAATCCGCCCCAGATCTACCAAACCGCAAATAACCTGGGTGCAGGAACCTACCAGGTGATAGTGACTGATGCAAACGGATGCACCTCCACAATGAATGCAGTGATCAATCAACCCCTGCCAGTAACAGCAACGTTCAGTTCCACCCCCGTAAGTTGTTACGGAGGGAATAACGGTTCTGCATCCGTATCTCCCTCCGGTGGAACGGCACCCTATACCTTTTCATGGAATACCGTTCCCATTCAGAATTCCCAAAACGCATCCAACCTCTCATCCGGAAACTATAATGTAATCATCACCGACATTTACGGATGTTCAGGAACTGTAATAGTAACGGTGAACCAGCCGACCCCGCTGGTTGCAACAGTGTCCAATGTATCTCCGGCAACATGTAACGGCGGAACCAATGGAACCGCAACAGGCAATGCTACCGGAGGCACCTTCCCGTACTCCTATCAATGGAATACAACACCTCCGCAGAACAATGCGGCCGCCACCGGTTTGAGTGCCGGCACCTATACACTTACGATCACCGACGACAACGGATGCGCGGCGGTAACCACTGTTGTGATTACGCAACCTGCGCCGCTTTTCACCCAAACATCGGGTAACGATACCATCTGCCCCGGACAAAACACGCTTATCAGCGCCAATTCCTACGGCGGGTCAGGACCATACACTTATCTATGGAATCAGGGGCTTGGCTTTGGTCCTGCCCATATCGTTGGGCCGAACAATACCACCATTTATACCGTAATCACGACAGATGCCAATGGTTGCACTGCCGGTCCGGATACTGTAATCCTAAGCGTTTTTCAGCTTAGCTCCGCCAACATTTCCACCAGCGGAACCCCGGCAGTGTGCGCCGGTTCCCAGGCGCAGATCAGTGCATCGGTTTCCGGATTCACAGGACCGGTAACCTACTCCTGGTCGCATAACCTCGGAAGCGGACCCGGTCCTATCAACGTATATCCCACGGCTACCACTACGTACACTGTTACCGTTACCAACATTTGCGGTATAAGTGCAACTTCCGCAGTCACGATTGTGGTAAACCCGATTCCGCAGATCATTTTAAGTCCGGTTACTTCCACCGGATGTGATGCTGCTACGGTTTCCTTCACCGATACAGCATCGGCGAACTTCGGATGCACATATAACTGGAACTTCGGTGACGGGCATTATTCCACCGCCCAGCATCCTGTACATCAGTACACACAAACAGGAGCGTATACCATAACAGTAACCATCACCTCGCCGTGGGGATGTACAGGAACCGCCACCACATGGGCTGCCGTAACTGTGAATCTCTCTGCACAGGCACAATTCACGGCGAATCCCGTGTACACCACGAACCTTTCGCCGACCATCACTTTTACCGATCAGAGTACCAATGCCTCCTCCTGGTACTGGGACTTTGGCGACGGCAATACTTCCACGGTACAGCATCCGGTACACACGTATACCAGTGAAAATACGTTTCGTGTAATGCTGGTCACCAATAATGCCGCCGGGTGCCCCGATACGGCCTGGCTGGATGTGAAGGTGGATCCCGAATTCACGTTCTACATTCCGAATGCCTTTACACCTAACGGGGATCACATGAACGACGAATTTCGCGGAGAAGGTGATGAGATCACGAGTTACAAGATGGAGATATTCGATCGCTGGGGGATGCTGATATTCCAAACCGAAAATTTATACAGGGGGTGGGATGGCCGGGCGAACGGAGGGAATGAAATTGCACAGGAAGATGTGTACGTATACAGAGTAGTTCTTCGGGATTTTGCGCAAAAAGAACATACATTCACCGGGCATGTAAGCCTGATCCGATAGGCAGATCAGGAGAAAGCCGCTGCCGCAACGGTACCGGCGGCGGCTTTCATTTTTATACCCTCAGGCCGATAATACAAATATCGTCTACTTGTTCAAGCTCGCCCTTCCAGTCGAGGAAAGTCCTCAGCAGTTTTTCCTTTTGCTGCTCCGGCGGAAGCAGATGAACGGAGAGTAGCAATTGTTGCAGTTGCCGGTATTTAAACTTCTTGCCCCGCGGGCCGCCAAACTGATCGGAATACCCGTCAGTAAAAATATACAGAACATCTCCCTTTTGGAGCGCAATTTCCTTCAGGGAGAACTGGCGTATTTCCTCTCCTACAAAGGCGCCCACCGGAAACTTATCTCCCTCCACAATAATCAGCTGACTTTCCCGGATGAGGTAGAGCGGATTGTAGGCGGCAGAAAACTCCAGTTTCATAGTGCCGGGGTCAAATGAACAGAGTGAAATATCCATTCCGTCTTTCACGGAGGATTCTTCTGATTCCTGATGGAGCGTTTTTGTGAGTTCCCTGTTCACCGAGTTAAGAATGAGGTGTGGCTTGCTCAGTCCGAATTCATTCACCGCGCGGTTCAGCAGATTATTTCCCACGATACTCATGAATGCACCCGGAACACCGTGACCGGTACAATCCACCGCCGCAAACATTACGCATTTGCCAAAGCGTTCAAACCAGTAGAAATCACCGCTCACGATGTCTTTCGGCTGATACAGCACGAAAGATCCGGGCAGTAATTCCTTACGAAACTCATCGGGGGGAAGAATGGCCTCCTGTATGCGCTTGGCATATTTGATGCTGTCTGTAATATCTTTGTTCTTCTCCTCAATCTCTTCGTTGCGCAGGTTGATTTCGCGGTATACCTTCTCCAGCTGTATGTTTTTAACATCCACCTCTGTTTTCTGCTCCTCAATTATTTCCTTCTGTCGTGAGATCAGCCGCATCCTGTTAAACAGGAAAACAGAGAAGACAATCAGGATGAGTGCGCCCGTGATAGTGGAGATCAGGATCACCCGTTGCTTGTCCATTTCAGACTGATACAATAAGTCCTTCTGTTCCGCTTCTTTCTCCTTCGCCACTCTTTCCTTGCCAAATTCCATCTGCAGGCGCAACTCCGTCATCTTCCGGGCTGCATCGGCGCTCATGAGTGAATCCTCGATATTTTTGAATTCCACCAGGTATTTGTAACCGGTTTTATAGTCGTTCTTCAGCACATAGATCGTAGACAATTGCTTACTGGCATCCTTGATCAGATCGGCATAATTAAGTTCTTTCCCGGTAGTATAAGCCTGGAAGGCGTATTTCTCCGCCAGGTTCAGTTCACCCGTACGAAGGTAAACCGACGCCACATTATTCAGATTGATGCCGAGGTCAATCCGGTTGCCCAGCTCCTGTTGTATTTTCAATGCTTCCAAAAAATAATTCAGTGCCTTGGGATAATCGGGATACTTCCGGTAAATCGCACCGATGTTCACAAGCGACTGCGCTTCACCGGCTTTATCTCCCGCTTCCCTTCGGAGTCTCAGGCTTTCTTCCATGGCCTCCATGGCGAGATTCAACTGATTGTTCTCAAGGTAGATGGTCCCGATGTTATTATAAGACATTGCCAGGCTCTTCTTATTTCCCAATTCTTTCTTCATCTCAATGCTCTTCAGATAATAAGTCAGTGCGTTCTTGTAATCATCCTGAGAATGCAGCAGCAACCCGATATTATTGGTGGTAGCCGCTATGTTTTCGCGGTCGCCAACGCCTTCAAAGATCTCCAGCGCTTTTTTATAATAATTCATTGCTTCCTGAAGGTTTCCCTGGTATTGGTAGATGTAGGCAATGTCATTCAGGCATTTTCCTTCACCGAGTGCATCGCCGGTCTGTGCATACATATCGAGGGCAAGCAGGTAATTATTCAGCGACTCATCCAGCTTACCCAGGTCGGTGAGTGAATATCCCATGTTAAAATAGGCACGCGCCATTCCTTTTACATCATTCGCCTGTTTGTACAATACACAAGCCTTCCGCGCGTATTCGTAGGAAAGTTTAAAATCGGAACCCTGCAGAAGCTCCCCCAGTTCAATGTAGGCTGCCGCAGCCGCCCGCTTATCCTTGCTGCTTTTTGCCACATGCAAAAGCGAATCCTCCCGACCGGCTGTTGCCGGATTCAGGCAGATAAAAAGTATAAAAAGGATGGCTAAAGTTCCCGGTCTCGCCGCCATAATTTTAAAAAGCCCCCGCAACGGGGGGCTCTGTATTACTTCTGTTCCTTACTATCGTCCTTCTTCTCCTCAGGGTTATCTTTCGGCGTTTCGTCCTTAGGAGCATCGCCTCCGCCCTCCTCCTTCTTTCTTTTCGTAAGATTTATTCCCAGCATGATCTCATGATTTCCGCCCGCATTGTAAGTGCTCAGATCACTGATCACAAAGTCATAAGAATAACCAACCATGTAGAATTCCTTGAAGCGGTATCCTGCCATTACGGCCACAGCATCTCCGGCCCGGAAGGTTCCTCCAATATTAAATTTTCCTTTGATCTTCAGGTTTGCGTTGAAGTCCACCTGCACGGGAGCGCCGGTTACCCGCTTAATCATAAACGACGGTTCAAGAAACATATCTTCCGCGAGCTTGATCTTATAGCCGAGGGAAGCATAGATATGCGGTACTTCCTTCACAACATAGAAGCTGTCATTCGCGGCGATCTTGAACGGAATCAGATCAGGAACACCGATACCGATCCAAAAGCTTTTACCGGTGTAGGCGATTCCGAAATTGGCATTGGGATTATACGTACGGAAATCGCCGGCATTGTTGTACACCACAGGATCGGTATTCCCCTGGGCATCAAAGATGAGTGAGTCAGTAGCCAGGTGAAAGCGGTAAAATACGCCGGAAACACCGAATGACAAGCGGTCGGTTTCTCCGATTTTAACGGTGTAAGAATAGGAGGCATTGATTCCGGTACGCGTGACTGCACCGAAACGGTCGTTGAACAGATAACCGCCTATTCCCATCTTACCGTCCAGCAGAGCGGTATGATAACTCAGCGTGCGTGTTTTAGGATTCCCGTCGAGGTTCATTCCTGTCCACTGATCCCTGACAAACAGACGAAGCGGAGCAAACTCCGTCTCCGAACCTGCGAGTGCAGGGTTGATCACGAAGTTGTTGTTCATGTACTGGGTAAACATCTGCAACTGCTGTGCATTCAGAACGCACGGGAAACAGGTTGCAGCGAACGCGATGGTGATGATGATCTTTTTCATGGTCATGCTTTTTTCGGGTGCAACTTATTTCAGGATTGTGAGTATGCCTTTGATGGGTTCATCATTGGGTGAGAGTTTCAAAACGTAATAGTAACTGCCTCCGGGCAATGCCTTGCCTTTGGCATCCTTCCCGTCCCAGTTATTCTTGTAGTCATCTTCCCTGAAGACAAGATGACCCCAGCGGTTAAAGATTTCCAGACTCACATTGGAATAATAATCCAGATTTTCGATGTACCATGTATCGTGCTGGCCGTCGCCGTTCGGAGAGAACGCGTTGGTCAGGTACACACAGTACTCGGTGGTCCAGTCCACAATGGTAAACGATGCCGAATCCGTACATCCGTTAAAATCGGTTACCAGCACAGAATACGTTCCGGGGGCAAGCATTTCAATCTCATTATTCGTTCCGCCGTTATTCCACAGGTAGGTGTAAGGCGAAGTTCCGCCGCTTACCGAGGTTACATGTGCTCCACCGTCGTTCCGCTTACACTGCGAAACCGTAGTATCCGTAACAAGAGACAGCGCAGGGGGAGAGACAAGGGTTACTGCAATAGACTGGGTACATCCCGAGGAATCCGTCACCACCACCGTGTAGGTGCCGGGAGCAAGTCCGGTTGCCTGTGCCGTTGACTGAGCCGGAACGGTGTTCCAGCTATAGGTGAAAGGTGTCGTGCCTGATGTAACCGTTACTGTTGCTGTTCCGGTATTACCGCTGCTGCAGAGCGGATCCGCGTATTGCATATTCAAAGCCATCGTATTCAGTGAAGTGATGGTTACCGACTGCGTCTGGCTGCATCCGTTAGCATCCGTTACAATCACGGTATAGGTGCCGGGAGTCAGCGCGGAGGCGGTTTGTGTGGTCTGACCGAATGGATCATTCCATAAATAAGTGAAGGGTGCTGTTCCTCCGTTGGTGGTGGCGGTAGCCTGTCCACTGTTCGGATTACCGCAGGTTGCAGGCATGCCGGCCGTATTTACCATAAAAAGCGGGTTCACGTTCACATTCACTATGGCTGTAGAAGTACATCCGTTCACAGAAGTGCCGGTTACGGTATAGGATGTAGCAGTGGTTGGCATCGCTGTAACAATAGCTCCCGTAGTTGAACTCAATGTTCCTCCCGGTGCCCAGGTATAGGAACTGGCACCGGACGCCGTCAGATTCGTAAAACTTCCCTGACAAATTGCGATGGTGTTGGGTGTTACAGTAACCGTTGGTGTCAGATTTACAGTAACGGTTACGGTAGAGGTACTGGGAGGACATCCGGACGCTGTTCCGGTAACGGTATAGGTAACCGTGGTTGTGGGAATACACATGACCGTGTCATTGGTAGTGCTGCTCAGGAAGGTGGCCGGCGACCAGGAATAATTGAGCGATCCTGAAGCAATAAGCGTCAGTGAGTCTCCTGTACAAACGCTTGGATTATTGGGTGTGATGCTGACGTTGGGAGGAGGATTTACCACAATGAGTGTTCCCGCAGTATCGGAACATCCGTTTGCTGCGATGGCAATCACATAATACTGCGTGGTAACCGTGGGGGCGGCCGTAACTGTGGCACCTGTTGTTGCACTCAAACCCGTGGAAGGAAACCAGTTATAGCTTACTCCTCCACCACCCGTAAGATTGAGGTTGTTTCCCTGGCAAATCAACCCTGCCGGAGGATTTACTGTGGCGGTGGGAGCAGGAATCACATTCATTGTAAACGTGATGGTATCCGTACATCCGTTCGTATTACCGATTACGGTATAAGTAGTGGAAGCCGTAGGAAGACAGCTAACGATTGAGCCCGTTGTTGCGCTGAGTCCGGAAGCAGGAGACCAGGTATAGCCGTTGGCGCCGGAAGCAGTTATCTGCATGGGTGAATTTGAACAGGTTGTGGTATTAGCCATGCTCACTGTAATCGTAGGAAAAGGCGTAACGGTGATAATCGTGGTACCCGTATTTGTACATCCGTTCACATCCGTTCCCGTAACAGTGTAGGTGATGGTGGTGGTGGGATTTGCCATCACAGAAGATCCGGTGGTGGCACTGAGTCCGGTAGCAGGTGCCCAGGTATAGGTAAGTCCTCCGGTAGCCTGCAGGGTAAAAGAATTACCGGAACAGAGAAAAAGACTCGGCGGATTGATGGCGATGGAGGGAGGTGTAAGATAGTTGATCGTTACCGTATCCATGGAAGGCGGGCAGGTTCCGTTGCTGGTGGTCCAGATAAACTGATTGGCACCCGTACCCAGTGAAGTGACTCCGGAGGTAGGAGAAGTGGGAGTAGTAACTACTCCGTTCCCGCTCAGAAGCGTCCACATACCAGAACCCACAAAAACCGTATTTCCCGCAAGGGTGGTAAAGTTATTCGGAGGACAAATATTCTGATCCGGTCCTGCATTAGCCGGAGTGGGCGGCAAGTCAACCAGAATACGGACGGTATCGTCCAGCGGTGAGCAGGGCGCATTGGCAATGGTCCATATCAGGATGTTGATGCCGGGAGTAAGTCCTGTTACAATTGAAGAGGGATTATTTACCTGGCTTACCACTCCGCCTCCAAAAATCACGCTCCAGGTACCTATTCCAAAAGTGGGTGTGTTCCCCTGGAGTGTGGCGGTATCATTACATATTTGCTGATCGGGGCCTGCCAGTGGTGTGCTGGGAGGATTCTGTACAGTGATATAGTTGGTTTGAGTCAGTGTATTACTTCCGTTCACGTTGGAAACGGTAAGCGTTACATTGTATACCCCCGGTGAAGTATAGGTGATCGTAGGATTCTGATTTGTAGAGGTAGCAGGAGTTCCTCCCGGAAAGCTCCACGACCAGGCAGTTGGTCCGCCTGTAGAAGCGTCAAAGAAACTCACGTTTGAGCCCTGACAGACGACCGTTGGAACGGCGTTAAAATTTGCGGTCGGAACCTGGGCAACAGCGGTCAGTCCTCCGGCTAATAATAAGAGCGCACTGAAACGTTTGATCATAGGGGTAGGATTTAAAGGTTCCAAGATAGTAAAAAACAGGGATATGAAAGGCGTCTTTCTAGTCTACAAAAATCCCGAATCTGAAGCCTGTAACAGGCTTGCGGTCAGGCTCGAATCCCATCACAAAATCAGCACGGACCACCCCCAGTTTTTCCAGCCCGAAGAATGCTTCAAGGTAGTTTGGCAACTGCTTTGTGGAGAGGAAGTGCACACCGGCAATATCCGAGAGTTTGAGTCGCCGCATCAGGGGCAGTTTATTAACAATAAACCCTCCGAAGCGGTGCTCCGCATGAACTTCCAGGAATTCGCTCAAGGTACTGTAAGAATAATAATCAAGAAGATTGTAACGGGTGAGCGCGAAGGTGGAATAGAGTGTTTGATTCCCTGCAAAATGCTGCCGGTCGGTGAAATAGATTGTTCTTCCCGACAAAAAGGTGCCCGCGGTAATCATATACGTTAGAGATCCAAGTAGTTTCAGTTTAATTTCATCATGTATAGAAATCTTCAACAGATCAAAATCGGGTTCTGATCCTCCGATGCCCGCCACCGCTTTGCGGTACGCGATCACGAATGCCGGCCACTTTGACCCGGTGACGATTTTTCTCCCCGGACGTGTTATATATTTCTGTCCGAAACGGAGGCGGACATTCACATCCGCGTAGAAGGCACGGTGGGAGGGAAAAACTGCTGTTAACTCTGAAGAAGGGTTGAGGGGATTATTCCCTGCATACTCCCGCTCCTCATAATTGATCCAATGGTAGAAGGAAGTATTGTACAAGGGTTGTTTCCAGGCATACTCCCCTCCCACCCTGAAGTATAAACCATTGATAATTTCCATATCATGTTCAATGAGAATGAATGATTTGGAGAAAAACCTGGCATAATTCCGCTCATCCAGCAGGCTGTACAGTGAATTAAGCAGGGGGCCCACTGGATTTGTTTCATTCAGCTGAGGCGTATGCTGCCCGCCCGCAATTTTCCACCTTGAAAAATGCTTCGGGTTGTAGGAATACTGCAGGCTGAAAGTGGCGTTGATCCGTTCGTCAGAAAATCCGTAAGAAACATGCGCCCGTGCAGCGACCCTCTTGTTATTTTCCATCCGCTGACTGAACCCTAGATGAATTCCCGCAACAGGACCCTGTACCGTATTAAATGCGATATTTGCGATCAGCGGCGAGACCTCCCATTCCCTCTTTTTGTACCTTCTGTTAATGGTCATTCCTGTCAGAAAGATTTTACCGGCCGTAGGTTTATTGGTCACCCGATCCACAGAATCAAGATAAGGTTCCGAGGTTCGGATTTTTTCGGTGCTGTCTTTTTTCCGGTAGTCTGTTTTCTCCTCGGTTGTCAACGGCACGGGCCGCACGCTGTTCCAATAGGATGAATCCTTTTTATTGGCATCCTCTTCCACTTTCCATTCCTCGCCGGTGAAGAAATTCTGCGGCAATACCGGATCTATCACATAATTGGAATGCACTCCCATGAATACTCCGTTTCCCTGAATGCCGAAGAAACTGAACGAGAATTCGAACCGGTTGGAGAGAACCATCCAAACATCAGGTTTCACTGGGAAATAAACCTGCTTTACCCGCAGCGTATCCACGAAAGAGATCTGTGCGTTTTTTGTAAGATACAGGTCCGTACTATGTATCTTCCAGCTGTTCTCAATGATATAAATGAAGCCGCGAAAACAGGGATCGTTGTCTCGTTTGGGGATCACTTCGATCTTGTTTACCATTTCGCCGTTCTCCATAAAACTTCCGTGCAGGCGGTAACGGTAAAAGAAGAAAGCGTTAGCGTTGATGGGAGAAACAAAACCGCGCTTGCTCAGATCCTCCACTTCGATCAGGTTCTCATAAAAATTAAACATCATATCGGAGGCCCGGTTATAACTGAAAGCGCGGTTATTGCCGCTGATCCTGGAGGAGATCATTTCTTCCCGGATCTTGTCCTTCTGTTTAAACCAGTATTTTGAAACAGATTCAGAGAGATAAACGATCCCGGACACCGTATCAATATTTCCCCTGGGATCCACCTGCATACCCATAATTTTTTTTGGGAATTTTGTTACTCTCTGCAGTCCTTTGATATATACATCGCAGGTAAACGATTCAACCTGCTCCAGATGGTATTTTCTTTTTGTTATTGCACCACGTATTACGGCATACGCCGGATCTTCTTCGCCGGCATTGATCTTAACTTCCGCAAGATTATAAACTTCCGCCTCCATCATCACCGGCACTTCCTGCTTTTCGCCGGAAACAACTACCGGCAATGTCAGTGTTTTATAACCGACCATCCGGAATACAATATCATAGTTCCCCGGTTCCAACTCCAGGCTGAATTTCCCGTTCTCATTGGCCGTTGTACTGCGGTGTGTTCCTGCCACATGAATATTTACAAACGCCAGGGGCTCCCCGCGCAGATCGGTAACAGTTCCGCTCACCCTGGTGGCCAAAGCAGGGGCTGAAACCAGAAATGCAGCAAATAACAAACAACGGGTTAACATGACCTGAATGGCAGAAAGTTACATAAATTAACATCAGCTTTCATGAATTGTGATAAGCGGAATCGTATCTTTGAATCCCCAATGAAAACGCACTGCTTCCTCTGCCTGTTTCTATTCTATCCGCTTCTTTTTTCCGCACAGGTAAATGACGCCTTTTCCGACGGGAATTTCAACGCCAACCCGGCCTGGACAGGAAACGACACTGATTTTACGGTGAACGCCTCCTTCCAGCTTCAGCTGAATTCCTCCGGCAGCGACACCAGTTACCTCTGCACTCCCACTACCTATCCGCTCAACAGCTGCGAATGGAATTTCTGGATACGGCTGAATTTCTCTCCCAGTGCATCCAACAATGCCCGTGTCTATCTTGTATCGGATCAGCAAAACCTTCAGGGACCGCTGAACGGATATTTTCTGCAGTTCGGAGAAGCGCTTTCGAACGACCAGGTAGAACTTTTCCGTCAGACAGGAACCACCATCCAGTCTGTGTGCCGGGGTACCACACTGATCGCCTCCGCCTTTGCCATTCGCGTAAAAGTACAGAGGGATAATTCCGGATTGTGGACTTTATCCATTGATCCTTCCGGCGGTATCAATTATGTGCAGGAAGCACAGGGTACGGATGCTACCCATATCAGCACTTCCTTCTTTGGCTGGAACTGCTTCTATACCAGCAGTAACTCCGCCAATTTCTATCTGGACGACGTGTACACAGGAGCACCCATCGTGGATCTTGCTCCTCCGGCGGTAGATTCCGTAGCTGTTAATGTTACAGGTCAGGTGGAGATTTATTTTTCAGAAAACGTGGATCTCACCTCTTCACAGAATACGGGCAACTATCTGATCAGTAACAGTGTTGGTAATCCGCTCACTGCAGTGCGCGACGGATCCAATTTCTCCCTGGTAACTCTTCAGACAAATCCGCTTCCCGTGAATACGCTTCTGACACTTACCACAACAGGTGTATCCGATCTTTCCGCCAACCCTATCACCGTTGCCGAAGTAGATACCTTTTATTTTTCCTTCCCGGACTACAACGACATCGTAATCAATGAGATCATGGCAGATCCTGATCCTCCGGTAGCACTCCCCAATTATGAATACGTGGAATTGTATAACCGCACTTCTCTGCCGTTTTATTGCAGGAATTACAGCATCACGGTGGGAACCAATATGCAGCTGCTACCTGACTTTGAAATCCTCCCTGACAGTTTTGTTGTACTTACATCTACAACCGCTGCTTCCCAGTTTCCGGGTATTCATGTCATTGGAGTACCCTCTTTTCCCTCCATTACCAATACCGGTAATACCATAACGGTAAAAAAATCTTCCGGCGTTCCCTTGTGTACCGTTTCGTACGACGATTCCTGGTACCGCGATCCCAACAAAGAAGACGGAGGATATTCTCTGGAACAGATTGATGACCAGATGCCCTGCACCGGAGCCATTAACTGGAAAGCATCGGAAAGCGCTTCAGGCGGCACCCCGGGGAGAAGGAACGCCGTAAACGGAATAACACCTGACAATTCCTTTCCCTTAATGCTCCGCGCCACGGTGACCAATCCAACACAATTGCTCGTTTATTTCTCCGAACCGGTAGATTCCATCGGAACATTTTCCACCTCTCCGCCGCTCCCGGTGATTTCACCGGTTTTTTATTCGGATGACCACACGGTAATCAGCGTAACTCTTGGAAGCTCTGTGCAGCCCTTTACGGCATACCTTCTCCGTTTAAACGGCTATCATTCCGATTGTGCCGGTAATCTGATCCCTTCAGAACAAACCGTGAAGTTCGGTATTGCCGAGCCTGCACTGCCCGGCGATTTGATTCTGAATGAGCTACTCCCTGATCCGTACGAGGGGGGTGCGGAATTCGTGGAAATTTACAACCTCAGCAATAAAATTCTTGACCTTTCCTCTCTGCAACTGTCCGGGCAGGACACCCTGACAAATGTACTGGAGGATGTTCATCGCCTGAGTACCGAAAGCTTCATTATTTTCCCTTCTGAATTTATCCTGCTCTCCACCGGAAAATCGCAAGTGTGCTCATTTTACAACTGTCCGCCGGAAGGAATCTTTGCAGATCTCTCTGACATGCCCTCGCTGAGCAACGATGGGGATGTAGTAGTGTTGAGCGATACGCTGGGCACTATCCTTGACAAGGTCATCTACACGTCCGACTGGCAGTTCAGTCTCCTTCAAACCACAAAAGGTGTTTCACTGGAACGGATCCGTTACGATCGTCCGACACAGGATGCCGGAAACTGGCACAGCGCCTCTTCCGCCGTAAACGGCACCCCCGGCAGAGTAAACTCACAGTTCATGAATGAAGGTAGCAGCGGCAACATGACGGTGAACCCTGAAATCTTTTCTCCGGATAACGACGGACATGAGGACATCCTGGAAATCAATTACCAACTTGACAAAGCCGGCTTCACAGGATCGCTGATCATTTATGATCAAAAAGGCCGTTTGGTACGCCGGCTGGTAAGGAACCAGATACTGGGAACCACCGGGGCGTTCACCTGGGACGGCACGAACGATGGAGGAAAAAAAGCGCTTACCGGTATTCACATTATTTATTTTGAATTATTCCATGCTGACGGAGAGGTACGGACGTATAAAAAAGTTTGCGTGGTAGGCAGTAAACAAAACTAAACTTATGAAAAAGAAAATCGGTGTTATTGGTTCCGGCATTGTTGGGATTACGCTGGCAAAAGGGTTTGCGAAACACGGTTATCCGGTAACCATCGCTACCAATCATCCGGAAAAAACAGCAGCCATCAAAGAAAAAACGGGGGGGAATATTCCTGTTGCCGGCTTTGAAGAGACGGTGAACGGCTGCGACGTTGTAGTTCTTGCTGTTAAGGGAAGTGCTGCAGAACAGGTGATAAAATCACTGGCGCCGCTGCTGAACGGAAAAACAGTGATAGACACCACCAATCCGATTGCCGATAAGCCACCGGTGAACGGAGTATTACCGTACTTCACTGATCTCTCTTGTTCCTTACTGGAAAAACTGCAGGAACTTGTTCCCGCAGCGCGAATAGTTAAAGCATTCTCCTGTGTAGGAAATGCGTATATGGTAAATCCTGTTCTCAGCCCTGCACCAACTATGTTCATCTGCGGCGACGATGAGGGTGCGAAAGAAGTTTTAAAATCTATTCTCGGTGATTTTGGCTGGGAGTATGAAGACCTCGGAAAAAAAGAAGCAGCCAGAGCCATTGAACCTCTTGCGATGTTATGGTGCATACCCGGCATGACGGGAAAGGGATGGAGTCACGCGCTGAAGCTTGTGCGGTAGCTCTCCCTCGAGAGGGGATGTTTCAGAAAGAAGGAAAAAGCAAGGGCGGATTCGCTGCGCTCACCGCCCCTCGCGTTAACAGGGGTGAGGGGAATTGGTTAGGAGAACGGGGAAGAGAGGAACAGAGCAATCAAAAGTAAAACCCTGTTTGCTACTTCTCCTTCTTAAACTCATCTTTATGTGCGGGCCACCAGGTGTTGACGAAGTAGTAACATATCATTTCAAAGAATTTCCCTAGTTCAGTATCTAAAAATTTCTCGCCATCCTTAGCTTCATAAATGGGCCGCATATTAATATAGCCTCCCGCCTCATATTGCAATTGCCTATGATGAACAGCGTTTTCGATTGAATTTAAATACCTTATGATTACATGTTTTGCGGGCTGATCAGGCAAGGTAGCGTCTACCTCGTTCCGGGCTTTAGTTATTGCTTCTCTAAATTGATCATCGTTGGTAATCATTTTAGCAGATTTGGTATTGGACCTTCAAGTAGCTTCACAAGATCATCATTTTCCCATAATTCCCGAAGTATAAAAACTTGCTCTCCGCCCCCAGTGGCATAAGGTCCAAAATCCTGTTGCCCAACCTGGCTGGCCACCTTACCTCGTAAAACAGGTATTCCCCTTTTCACCACCAACTTAGAAATATACTCAGCAGAATTCCCAATTGGCAATGCTAAAAGTCTTTTTGCGTCCATTGGCGCAAGTTGTCGAAAGGAGAACCAATAGCTTCTCAAATAACCATCCGGGGAAATATGTCGAATCAGCTCAAGGTCCACTGTTGGTGTAAATAACTCAATGGTTCCTGCCTGAAAGGCCATCTCTACTTCTTGTCTTTTAATTGGCGGTAGCCGATTCAAATAATCCTCCACTGTTTTGATTTCGCTGACCCAGGAGGGGAGGCCGGTGGGAAGGGGTGGCAGAAGATCGGCTTCAAGATCGCGTTTGAAGGAATCCTTGTATAGGGTTTTGAGCTTTTCGTAA